>CAMNBY010000300.1 GCA_946533615.1 uncultured Clostridia bacterium | reverse complement strand
CCCGCAGCGGCTCCCGCCGAGGAAGGCGGAATGACCGAGAAGGAAGCCAACGGCAACGCCAAGGCCATATACACAGCGGCCAACGCCGCAGCGGCCGACCTGGTCGCCGAGGGCGAAATGCAGGAAGTGCCCACGGGAAAGATCACCGTCGATATCAAGAACATCGACACGAGCAAGCGCTACTACGAGAAGCTTGCAAAGAACCTTGAGGGCTCGGGCGTCACCGACGGCACCGCGACCTTCGAGATCGACTCGGTATACGAAGTGCTCTATGCCGAGTGGACAAACGGCACCGACAAGGGTATGTACCCCCTCAGCTATGACCCCGACGCGACCGAGTCCGCGCCCGAGGAAGTGACCCAGCAGACAGCCAACCAGAACGCAAAGAACGTTTTCTGTGCGGCACAATCGGCATCAGCCGATCTAATTGCAGACGGCACACCCGACCTGCTGCCCAAGGGCAAGGTAACTATCGACATCGCAAACATCGACACGAGCGACGCATTCAACAAGAGCTTTGCAAAGGCGATAACCGACTACTACCCCATCGTCTCGAACGCAGGCACCGCGACCCTCGAGATCGGCGAGGACGGCAACGCCCTCTACGGCGAGTGGACAGACGGCACCTTCTCGGGAAGGTACTCGGCGGAGTAACAAGCATAAAAAAACCGCGAGGGCACGCGCCTTCGCGGTTTTTTATTTTATCGCCCGTTTTGCATCTGTCAGCTCTGTTATCCAGTCAAGGCTGACATTATAGTGCTTTGCAAGAATTATCATTTTGTACAGCGGTATCTCGCGTATGCCATTCTCGTACTCGCTGTAGACCTGCTGTGTTGTACCTATCAGTTCGGCTACCTGCCGCTGGGTGAGGTCGTTATCCTCCCGAAGGTCGCGCAGACGTTTATAATAATACATAGCTTTTCTCCATGGCCGCTTGTTTTATTCCGATATAAAAATTATACCACAGTTTCATAAAAACTATTGACTTTACATGAAAATTCATGTATAATATATACATTAAATCTCATGTAAGGAGTTGTGACTATGTTTTGTAGGTATTGTGGAAGCAAGCTAAAAGACGGAGTAAAGTTCTGTACAAACTGCGGACAGAGAACCACTATCGCTCAAACAATCATAGCAGAACAAAGGGGATTGACTGTTGGTAACAGCCCAACAGCAAACAATAAACATAATCTTCTTCTGACGCTTATAGTCATAGCTCTATCTGTTGCCAGCATCGCCGGCTTTTTTGTTAATACCATGTCCGCATATTATATTAAACTATATACAAAGTCTGAATTGAAAAACTCCAAAAGCGATTATATGTCCGTGCAGGATTTATTTGATCTCGCGGATATTGATGTAGATACCACAGTCAAAACAGAGTATGGCTATAGTCTAAAGGAACTAAAAAAAGATAAAAACGAACATGTTTTTTCATTCTCTGAATTGATCAAACAATACTATAGGAATTATTCAAATAATACTCGGATAATAAAAAAACTTGATAAAGACGAATACACAAAAATCTTCAATAATGTAACAGTTAATGATAACGAAGCCAAAACTGCATCAATGATCATTCTTTTGATTAGGTTAATTATACTGCTTCTGTATATCAGTTCATCTTCAATAATTATAATTATTTCTCTGATAAAGCTTTCCAAGAAAAAACAGCGTTCTTTTTTCAACTTAATCAAATGCTCCTCAACAATTACATTTGCGGGCTACCTTATCTTTTTTGCATTGACAATTGTTGAATTGATTGCTGATTTAAGACAAGAATACCATTTTTCCAACATCAGTTACAACTGGATTTATTTTTTATTTATGATTATTTCATTTGCGAATATCATCATTTCTTCCATTGGTACAAGACAAGAACCTCGTACTTCTTCACAGATATAAGCTTTTCTCCGCTTTATCTGCTGTTTATCGCGATATCACTGATAAGCACATTTATTGCATATACGGAACTGTCAAAACGCTTTGACAAGAAAAAGCGAATATAACGCCGCCTAAAATGAAAACCCGGTGAAAACTGCGCTCCTGTTCTTGACAAGGGCGCGGTTTTGCTGTATAATTATGCAGGCGTATCACGCCGCAGATTATTTAGGAGACGATCAAATGAATGATAAACTTGTCTGCAGGATATGCGGAAAAGAGGTCTCGGGCGAGAAGGACCTCTGCCCCGAGTGCGAGGAGCTGTTGGACAAGCTGCCTCAGAACGAGCCCGATGAGGCCGACGAAGCAGCAGAGGACAGCACCCCCGATACAGAAGAGAAAAGCTATGACGACCCCATGAGCAAGAGCCGCTGGCTCTGGTATGTTATCCCGTTGGTGTCGGTGATAATAGTCTTCGCTGCGTTAATCGCAGTTCCGAAGATCTTTAAGAACGACTCCGAATCGAGCAGCAGCGAGACTTCCTCGCAGGCCGCCGATGACTCGGACGAAGCCGCCGAGAGCACGGGCGACAGCTCCGCTGCGGAGGAGAGCTCTCAGGCCGCCGAGAACAGCGCCGCCCAGAGCGAGGACGATTCCTCCTACAGCTCGGGCTACACAGAGACACCCACCGAGCCCACCGACGGCAAGCCGGGAGGAAAATATATCTTCTCCAAGGCCTTCAGCGGCGACAAGGAGGTAGACCTCAGCCCCGATGTTGACATCAAGACCTTCTACTTCCACTTCAACGGCGACGGCACAGGCGTTTACAGCAATCCCGCAGGCGCCGAGCAGATCGCGTGGAAGGACGGTTCCCTCTCGACAGACAGCGGCCTTGAGGCAAAATACACCCTCGACGGCGACCAGCTCACCGTGACAGAGGGCGACACAAAGCTTGTGATGATACACGAATCCGTCTACGAGGACACCCGCGAGAAGCCCGACGGAAAATACGTCTTCTCGGCAGGCTATGTGGACGGCGACAAGATGGAAGACGACAGCATCACGCCCGAGAACACCTACATGATCTTCAAGAGCGACGGAACAGGCGAGGCTTCAGGCACAAACGGCGTGTCCACCTTCACCTGGGAGAACGGCAAGATCTACTATGAGGGCAACCGCGAAAACGACGCCAGCTACGTCCTCCACGGCGACGAGCTGAAGCTCTACGAGATCACCTCCACTGTTATAATGGTAAAAGCCAAGGATTGATGTCAATGTCCTTTCCTTTCCGGGGAAAGGACATTCTTTATTTCTCAATTCACGAAAAATACCAACTTGTGTCCTTGACAAAAAGGCAGCAGTGTGGTATTATAATCTTAGTTGGATATTGCCTTTATCCGGGCGGTATTTTTACTAAAAATTCACAAAAGGAGTTTTTTGATTATGGATTACCTGGAAATTGAAAAAGTAGTCGGCCGCGAGATCCTCGATTCCAGAGGAAACCCCACCGTTGAGGCTGAGGTAACACTGGCTGACGGCACAGTTGCAAGAGGCACCGCTCCTTCGGGCGCTTCCACAGGCGAGTTCGAGGCTCTCGAGCTCCGTGACGGCGACAAGGGCAGATACCTTGGCAAGGGCGTTACAAAGGCTGTTGACAACATCAACGGACCTATCGCAGAGGCTATCGTCGGCATGGACGCTTCCGATATCTACGCTGTTGATAAGGCTATGATAAAGCTTGACGGCACAAAGGACAAGTCCAAGCTCGGCGCAAACGCTATCCTCGCTGTTTCTATCGCTACCGCAAGAGCAGCTGCTACATCGCTCGATCTTCCGCTCTACAGATTCCTTGGCGGAATCCAGGGCACAAAGCTGCCTGTACCTATGATGAACATCCTCAACGGCGGTGCTCACGCTGACAGCGCTGTTGATACTCAGGAGTTCATGATAATGCCTGTCGGCGCTCCCTCCTTCAAGGAAGGTCTCCGCTGGTGTGCCGAAGTCTTCCACAACCTGAAGGCTCTGCTCAAGGCTATGGGCGACGTTACTGCCGTAGGCGACGAGGGCGGCTTCGCTCCCAACAGCCTGAAGAGCGACGAAGAGGCTATCGAGAAGATCCTCGAGGCTATCAAGGCCGCAGGCTTCGAGCCCGGCAAGGACTTCATGATCGCTATGGACGCTGCTTCCTCCGAGTGGAAGAGCGAAAAGGGCAAGGGCTTCTACAAGCAGCCCAAGAGCGGCAAGGAGTTCACCTCCGACGAGCTGATCGCTCACTGGGAGGCTCTCGTTGACAAGTATCCTATCATCTCCATCGAGGACGGCCTTGATGAAGAGGACTGGGAAGGCTGGGTAAAGATGACCAAGAAGATCGGCGGCAAGGTTCAGCTCGTAGGCGACGACCTGTTCGTTACCAACACCGAGAGACTTGCTAAGGGCATCAAGCTCGGCGCTGCAAACTCTATCCTCATAAAGCTCAACCAGATCGGTTCCGTATCCGAGACCCTCGAGGCTATCAAGATGGCTCACAAGGCCGGCTACACCGCTATCTCTTCTCACCGCTCGGGCGAGACTGCTGACACCACCATCGCTGACCTCGCAGTTGCACTCAACACCTGCCAGATCAAGACCGGTGCTCCCAGCCGCTCCGAGAGAGTTGCCAAGTACAACCAGCTCCTCAGGATCGAAGAGCAGCTCGGCGACGCAGCTGATTACCCCCAGATGGGCGCTTTCAACGTTAAGAGATAATCTTCGCTGAACAAAATAATTAAAGGCATCTCCGCACGGAGGTGCCTTTTTTAGTGAATAGTGAAGAGTGAAAAGTTAATAGTGAATAATGATGGTGTCCGCTCCGTGGCCATAACAGTCGCCGAAGGCGACACCATAACTATTCACTATTCACTATTCGTTATTCACTCTTCACTATACCCGTATCTCTCCCAAAACCTTGCCGACGCTGCCGTGGATAACGAGGTCGCAGGAGGCGTCCATGGGGGTCGGGTCGCGGTTTATCAGGACAAGGTAATTGCCCCTGAAATAGCGCACGAAGCCTGCCGCAGGATAGACCGTCAGGGACGTGCCGGCGATGATGAGGGTGTCGGCGTTCGCTATGGCCTCGACAGACTGCTCGATCGTGCTGCCGTCAAGCGACTCCTCGTATAGCACCACATCGGGCTTGATCGTGCCGCCGCAGCTGCACTTCGGAACGCCCGTCATATCACGCACCTGCTCGGCGGTGTAGAACCTGCGGCACTTCATGCAGTAGTTGCGGTGAACAGAGCCGTGAAGCTCGAACACGCGCTTGCTGCCGGCCTTCTGGTGCAGGCCGTCGATGTTCTGTGTGATGACGCAGTCAAGCTTCCCTGCCCGCTCAAGCTCCGCAAGCTTGAGATGGGCGGCGTTCGGCTCGGCCTCGAGCTGCAGCATCTTGTCGCGGTAGAAGCGGAAGAAATCATCGGTGTGGCTGATAAAGTAGCTGTGGCTGAGCATGGTCTCGGGCGGAACATCGTACTTCTGGTTGTAGAGGCCGTCGGCGGAGCGGAAGTCGGGAATGCCGCTCTCGGTCGATACGCCTGCGCCGCCAAAGAACACGATCCTCTTTGAACAGTCAACGATCTCCTGCAAGGTCTTTTCGGTTTTCATAAGATCACTCCTTCTTGTCAGTTTTCGGGTCTGATCTAAGTATATCACGAAAAGCGGGAAATTTCAAGAGCAAATACGGTCAGATGTCAGAGCCCCCTTGTACGGGCGTTTCCCTCTCACACAAATCCTTCTGACCCCCACCGTATCGCGAGGGAGCCCCTGCACATCACATCGTTGTGAGGCGGCTTGCCGCCGTTCACGCGGCGGCAAAAACCCGGTAATCAGATAGGTTAAATACAATCGTAATAAATCTTTATATATATGTTTACCTGTTGGGATGGGGCTTGTTGTTGACTTTTCACCCCGGAAGTGCTATAATTAATAATGTGTTTTCATCCGAATTTGGATGAGAAAAGTATATTTTACCGAAAGGACGTTATATATGGCAGGCTTACTTGAAATAAAGGACATTCACGCCGCGGTCGAGGAGAAGGAGCTTCTCCACGGCGTTTCACTTACCGTCGAAGCAGGCGAGACCCACGTTCTGATGGGGCCTAACGGCGCAGGAAAATCCACCCTCGGCTCGACCATCATGGGCAGCCCCGAGTATACGGTCACGGGTGGCAGCATCTTCTTTGACGGCGAGGACATCACAGAGCTTACCGCAGATAAGAGAGCGCAGAAAGGGCTTTTCCTCTCCTTCCAGAACCCCATCGAGATACCGGGCATCACGCTGTCGAACTTCCTCAGGAACGCGCTGGAGCAGAAAACAGGCAAGCGCATCAAGCTCTTTGAGTTCAAAAAGCAGCTCCGCGCCGTGATGGACGTGCTCCAGATGGATCCTGCTTATGCCGACAGAGACCTGAACGTCGGCTTCTCGGGCGGCGAGAAGAAAAAGGCCGAGATACTCCAGCTGCTGGTGCTCAAGCCGAGGCTCGCGATACTCGACGAGACCGACTCGGGTCTTGACGTTGACGCCGTAAAGACCGTCTCCAAGGGCGTCAGCGAGTTCCAGAAGGATCCGCAGAATTCGCTTATCATCATCACACATAATACAAAGATACTCGAAGCGCTCAAGGTGGACAAGACCCACATACTCGTCAACGGCAGGATTGCCGCAGAAGGCGGCGCAGAGCTTGTGAACGAGGTCAACGAGAACGGCTTCGAGAAATACATCACAGCGGAGTAAGGAGCAGAAGATGAAGGAAAAAACACAGGTCGAAGATATCAACACCTCGCTTTACGACTTCCGCTACGAAAGCGACGAGGCTGATATGTTCGAGAGCGGCATCACGCCGCAGATAATAAGAGAGATCTCCGAGGAAAAAGGCGACCCCGAGTGGATGACCGAGTTCCGCCTGAAATGCCTTGATATTTACAACAAAACACAGATGCCAAACTGGGGGCCGTCTATCGAAGGACTCAACATGAACGACATCGTCACCTATATCCGCCCCAAGACAAGAATGCAGACCGACTGGGACGAGGTTCCCGACGACATCAAGAACACCTTCGAGCGCCTCGGCATACCTCAGGCCGAGCGTGAGTCCCTCGCGGGCGTAGGCGCCCAGTACGACTCCGAGCTCGTTTATCACAACGTAAGAAAGGAAGTCGCCGAGCAGGGCGTGGTCTACACCGACCTTGAAAGCGCAATGCACGACGAGCGCTACGCCGATATGATCCGCGAGCACTTCATGAAGCTCGTGCCGCCTACCGATCACAAGTTCGCCGCCCTGCACGGGGCTGTCTGGTCGGGCGGAAGCTTTGTCTATGTGCCCAAGGGCGTCCACCTTGACATTCCCCTGCAAAGCTATTTCAGGCTCAACGCCAAGGGCGCAGGACAGTTCGAGCACACGCTGATAATCGTTGACGAGGGAGCTTACCTGCACTTCATCGAGGGCTGCTCCGCACCGAAGTATTACGTTGCCAGCCTGCACGCGGGCTGCGTCGAGCTGTTCATCGGCAAGAACGCCACCCTGCGCTATTCAACTATCGAGAACTGGTCGAAGAATATGTACAACCTGAACACCAAGCGAGCCATCGTTGAAGAGGGCGCCAAGGTCGAGTGGGTGTCGGGCTCGTTCGGTTCTCACACCTCTTATCTCTATCCCATGAGCATACTCAAGGGCAGAGGAGCCCGCGCAGAATTTACGGGCATCACCTTTGCAGGCGAGGGTCAGGAGCTCGATACGGGCGCAAAGATCGTCCACGCAGCACCCGATACCTCGTCGTATATGAATACAAAGTCCATCTCCAAGAGCGGCGGCATAAGCACCTTCAGGAGCGCAGTTCAGGTAAACGCGGGCGCCACCGGCAGCAAGTCCTCGGTCAGCTGCGAGAGCCTTATGCTTGACAGCGAGTCCCGTTCGGATACTATCCCCGCTATGGACATCAGAACAGCGGACGCCGACATCGGCCACGAGGCTAAGATAGGCCGCATAAGCGACGAGGCGGTGTTCTACCTGATGTCCCGAGGCATGACCGAGGAGAACGCCAAGGCGCTCATCGTCAGCGGCTTTGCCGACAATGTCTCCAAGGAGCTGCCGCTTGAATATGCGGTGGAGATGAACAATCTTATCAATCTTGAAATGAAAGGCAGTATAGGCTGATGAGCGAGAACAACACCAATATCAAACTGAACAAGCTGCCTGCACCCACCTTCCGCTACCTTAAAATGAACTACGCCGAAGCGCAGCAGGCGTCCTACAGCGACCTTACTCCGAAGGAGGCAGACTTCTTCGGCTGCAGCGCGGTCTTTGACGGCGTCGTAGGATCGGCAACAGGCTGCGGCAAGGAGCTCTCGGAGCTGCTGGACAGCTGCGGCATCAATCCCAGAAAGCTGGTCGCCGAGCTTGACAACGCCACCGCAAGGTGCTGCTATTCCTTCCCCAAGGGCGACACCGCCGCAAGGATCGAGATAGAAGCTCCCGCAGGCAAGGGCATTACCGTCACACAGCTGATCGACTCGCAGAACAGCGGCAGGGCGGCTCTCCAGACATTCCTGAACGCCGAAGAGGGCGCCCGCATACATCTGATACAGGTCATTGACTGCGGCGCCGGTTTTCAGTTTATAAACGACATCGGCACCGCCCAGCAGGACAGGGCTTCCGTCGAGATCACACAGATATACCTGAACGGCAGGGAGACCATCGCGGGTATCTTTGCGGGGCTCTCGGGCTGCAAGTCCGAATTCCGCAACGACATCGCTTATCTTCTGAAAGGCAGCGAGAAGCTGGACATAAACCTTGTGGCCTCTCACAAGGGCAGAAAGACACAGACCGAGATAAACGCACGCGGAGTTCTTTCGGAAGACGCACAGAAGATCTTCCGCGGGACGATAGATTTTCTCAACGGAGCTTCGGGTGCAAAGGGCGCAGAGAACGAGGAAGTCCTCATGATGAACGAGGGAGTTGTCAACAAGACCGTCCCGCTGATACTTTGCGCCGAGGAGGACGTTGAGGGCAGCCACGGAGCATCTATCGGCAAGCCCGACGAGAACCACGTTTTCTACCTGATGTCCCGCGGACTGAGCCGCGAGGAGATCTACAGAATAATGGCAAGAGCCAAGCTTGAGGCAGCGATGCGCCGCATCGACGACAGCAAGGCACTTGCATGGATATCAAAACGCATCGGAGGTGCAGACGCTGATGAGCAGGAATATACTGACGGCGAGAGCTGATTTTCCCGTATTTGAGGAGTATCCCGGGCTTGTATATCTTGACAATTCCGCCACACAGCAAAAGCCCCGACAGGTGCTCGAGGCTGTCAGGAAATACTACAGCTTTGAAAACGCCAACCCTCTGAGGGGGCTATATGACCTTAGCGTCAAGGCCACCGACGCCTACGAGAACGCAAGACGAGCCGTCCGCGGCTTCATAAATGCCCGCGAGGACTGCGAGATCATCTTTACGCGAAACGCGACCGAGAGCCTGAACCTTGTGGCCTACAGCTACGGCAGGGCGAACGTGAACGAGGGCGACGAGGTCATAGTCAGCATCGCCGAGCACCACAGCAATATGCTGCCCTGGCAGCTGCTCTGCAAGGAGAAGGGTGCGGTGCTGAAATATCTTGAATGTGACGAAAAGGGCGAGTTCACCGAGGAGGCGCTGTCGGCGCTCCTTTCCGAAAGAACGAAGCTTGTCGCTGTCACACAGATCTCGAACGTTCTCGGCAGGCTGAACCCGATCAGGCGTTTTGCCGAGCTCTGCCATAAGGCCGGAGCCGTGATCGTCTGTGACGGCGCCCAGAGCGTGCCCCACATACCCGTTGACGTGCAGGAGCTGGGAGTCGATTTCCTTGCCTTCTCCGGTCACAAGATGCTGGCGCCTATGGGCATCGGCGTGCTTTACGGCAGACGAGAGCTGCTTGAAGAGATGCCGCCCTTCCTTTCGGGCGGAGAGATGATCGAATACGTCACCCGCGAGGGAGCCACCTACGCTCCCCTGCCCCACAAGTTCGAGGCAGGCACCGTAAACGTCGGCGGAGCTGTAGGTCTTCACGCAGCCATCGACTATATGAATGAGCTGGGCTTCGAGGCCATCGAAAAGCGCGAGGCCGAGCTTACCGCCCTTATGATGAACGAGATGCAGAAGCTGCCGCACATAAAGATCTTCGGCTCGGACAAGCCCTCCGACCACTGCGGTATCGTCACCTTCGAGATCGAGGGCGTCCACCCTCATGACGTGGCGGCTATCTTCGACTCCGACAGCATCGCCGTCAGGGCGGGACACCACTGTGCTCAGCCGCTCCACAAGCAGCTCGGCGTGATGTCCACGACCCGCGCAAGCATCGCCTTCTACAACACCGAGGAGGACGTTATGCGCTTTGTCCGCAGCTTAGGGCAGATAAGGAGGAAGATGGGCTATGATGAATAACACCTTTTACAGCGAGATACTGACCGACCACAACCTGCGGCCCGAGCACAAGCACGAGCTTGAATGCGCCAACTTTTCACACGAGGGCATCAACCCCTCCTGCGGCGACGACATCGTGCTTAACCTGCTGATCGAGGACGGCGTGATAAAGGACGGCTCCTACACCGGCAGCGGCTGTGCGATTTCGCAGGCCTCGGCGGACATTATGCTCGACCTTGTCATCGGCAGGACGACAGAGGACGCCAAGCGCCTCAGCGAGATCTTCCTGAGAATGATAAAAGGCGAGATCACCAACGAGGAGCTGGAGGAGCTTGAAGAAGCAGGCGCCCTACAGGATGTTTCACATATGCCCGCAAGGGTAAAATGTGCAGTCCTCGGCTGGCACACGATGGAAAACATCATCAAGCAGTTTGAGGAACAGATAAAGTAAAAAAATGCCCGCAGAGATCATCTCTGCGGGTGTTATTTTATGTCCGTATCCGGGGCGCCGCTATTCTGTGCGCAGGGCTCGCATGGCGTTGAGGATAGCTATCACCGCTACGCCGACATCGGCGAAGACGGCCGCCCACATCGAGGCAAAGCCGAGGGCGCCGAGTATCAGCACCGCGAACTTCACGCCGAGGGCGAAGACTATATTCTGGTAGACTATCCGCAGGGTGCGCCTGGCTATCTGTATCGCCTTGGCAAGCTTCAAGGGGTCGTCGTCCATCAGGACGATGTCTGCGGCCTCGATGGCGGCGTCTGAGCCGATGGCGCCCATAGCTATTCCGATGTCAGCCCGCGAGAGCACGGGAGCATCGTTTATCCCGTCGCCGACGAAGGCGAGAGCCCCCTTCCGGGACTTCTGTTCAAGCAGCTCCTCGACGCGGGCGACCTTGTCTGCGGGCAGCAGCTGAGTGAAGGCCTCGTCGATACCGAGGGCCTTTGCGGTGTCCTCGCCGACCTCGCGGCTGTCGCCTGTGAGCATAACGGTCTTTTTCACACCTATTTCCCTGAGCCTTCCGACCGCAGCCTTCGAGGTCTCCTTCAGCTCGTCGGAGATCACAAGATGTCCCGCATATTCGCCGTTCACGGCAACGTGGACAGTGGTGCCGACGTGGTGACACGGGTGCCACTTAACCCCGATGTCGTCCATCAGCTTGTCATTTCCGACGCAGACGTCAAGCCCGTCGATAACGGCCTGCACTCCCCTGCCTGCTGCCTCCTCGCAGGCGCCTATCCTGCTGCGGTCGATGTCCGCGTTGCAGGCATCTGTGATGGACTTGGCAATGGGATGGACGCTGTAGCTCTCGGCATAGGCCGCAAGCTCGATAAGGCGCTCCTCGCTTATGCGCTCGGGGTGGATAACGGTCACGTTGAACACGCCCTTGGTGAGCGTGCCGGTCTTGTCAAACACCACGGTCTCGGTCTTGGCGAGCACTTCAAGATAATTGCCGCCCTTGACGAGTATTCCCTGACGGCCTGCGCCGCCGATGCCGCCGAAGAAGCTGAGGGGCACCGAGATAACAAGAGCGCAGGGACAGCTAATAACAAGGAAGATCAGCGCCCTGTGGAGCCACGTCATCCAGCCGCCCGTGATGAGTGAGGGTATCACAAACAGCGCCAGCGCCGCAAAGACCACGGCGGGTGTGTAGTATCTTGCGAACTTGGTGATGAAGTTCTCGGCCTTGGCTTTCTTTGAAGCCGAGTTCTCGACGAGGTCGAGTATCTTTGTGACAGTGGAATCGCCGAAGGGCTTGGTGACCTGAACTTTGATAAGGCCCGAGCGGTTGATGCAGCCGCTGATGACGTCCGAATCGGGGCGGACAGTTCGGGGCAGGCTCTCCCCCGTGAGCGCCGAGGTATCGACCGATGACTCGCCCTCGATGACGATGCCGTCGAGGGGTATCTTCTCGCCTGCCTTGACGATTATCACATCTCCCACCGAGATCTCGTCGGGGTCTACCTGTTCAAGCACACCGTCGCGCTCGATGTTGGCGTAGTCGGGGCGAATGTCCATGAGCTGTGAGATAGATCTTCTTGACCTGCCGACAGCGACGCTCTGGAAGAGCTCGCCGATCTGATAGAAGAGCATTACAGCGGCGGCCTCGGTGTATTCTCCTGTTGCGAAGGCGCCGACGGTGGCCACGACCATCAGGAAATTCTCGTCAAAGACCTGTCCGTGGGCGATGTTTCTCAGAGCCTTCCACACCACGTCATAGCCGATGACGGCATAAGGCACAGCAAAGCAGAGCGCAGCCCACAGGCCGCTCCCGGGCGCAAATATTTTCATCAGGATCAGCAGCACTGCGGCGGCGATGATCCTGACGAGGACTTTCTTTTGTTTTCTTTTCATAGCTTATTTCACAATGATCTCGCAGTCGGGCTCGATCTTTTTACATATCTTTTTGGCCTGCTTGAGTATATCGTCGAAGCGGTCGTCGGGTGCTGTGAGGGTCAGCTTCTGTGTGAGGAAGCTTACGGTGCAGTCCTCAACGCCGTCGATCTTCTTGATGGCGGCCTCCATCTTGGCTCCGCAGTTTGCGCAGTCCAGTTCGTCAAGCTCAAATGATTTTTTCATAGTACAGTTCTCCTTAATAAATCCATAAATAAATTGCGTACTGCCTTAGTTTCTCACGACCGCGACCGCGCAGGGCATTCTGCCGTCTGCGATGCGGTATTCTTCGATCTCGCAGCCAAGGCGTTCAAGAAACTCGGCGTAGCTCACGGCGTCGAACTCCTCCTTGAAGTCGATGAAGTTCCCGAGGAACCTCGCCCCGAGGTTTACCTTGCCTGTGCTCTTGTTGATGTAGGTCGGGAGAATGATGAGCCCCCCGGGCCTGCACACACGTTTAAGCTCGCTGACGGCCTTTGCGGGGTCGTCGAGCAGGTGCAGGACATTGCCTGCCACCACTTTGTCAAAGCTGCCGTCGCTGACCTTGAGGTTCGTGATGTCGGCCTTCCTGACCTTTGCGTTATAGCAGCTCCTGAGCTTTTTCTCGCACTGCCGAAGCATACCGACGGACATATCCGTGGCGACGAGGCTGAGAGCCTTCGCCGCGATGCAGATGCTTATAGCGCCCGTTCCGCAGGCACATTCAAGCACCCTATCGCAGGGGTCGATGTACTCGGCGACGATCTCGCCCGTGTGGGTGTAGACGCGGCCGTTATAGACCTTCTCGGCGGTGTCGTAAACACCCGAAAATACGTCCCAGATCATTCTATCACCTCATTCATTTATATGCTCCATGCCTATCTCGAGGATAGTTCTGACGTGGTCGTCGGAGAGAGAGTAGTAGACCAGCTTGCCTTCGCGGCGAAAGCGCACGAGCTTGTTGTTTTTCAGCACTCTGAGCTGATGCGAGCAGGCCGTGGCAGTCACTCCGAGACATTCGGACAGGTCGCCCACACAGAGCTCGCCGCCCAGCAGCGCAAAGAGTATCTTTATCCTCGTTGAGTCGCCGAAGACCTTGAACAGCTCGGCCAGATCGTAGAGCTCCTCGTCGGGCGGAAGCTTGCAAACGCCCTCTTTTCCGGTTTTTATCTCTTCCATTCGGCACACCTCCCGTACTTTCTGAAACCAAACACTTGAACAACTATTCATATATTATCACATTCTGCCCCATTTGTCAATAGCAAACGCAGATTTTTTTCAAGCAGATTATTTTAAGGCAATACCGCACAACCATTGTGCGCAAGATTGCGCGCAAGCTCAATAAAGTTGAGC
>CAMNBY010000299.1 GCA_946533615.1 uncultured Clostridia bacterium | reverse complement strand
TGAAAGAGGGGCGTGCCCTGCAAGAGAGGGCCGACCCGGGCGCGGGTGCGCAAGTCGCGAGAACGGCGGCAAGCCGCCTCACAACAGCGAGACGTTCCGGGGCTCCCTCGCGATACGGTGGGGGTCAGATAGATTTGTGTGGGAGGAATTTGCTCGCGCAGAGGTTTTAACGTCCGATCTCCCGTCTTTAACATCTGATATCTGCCCGAACGGAGCGCTGCGCTTTCGTTTTGGAGTGGATAATATTGGCGTTATGGGGTATAATATCTTTGCGTGGGTGCTGCATGGCACCCATAATTACAAGCGACGGGTTAGCACAGGCTAACAGAAAGGATGATATTATGAGCAAGATAGCAGTAGTTTACTGGAGCGCAACGGGCAACACAGAGGCAATGGCCAACGAGGTAGCCGAGGGCGCAAAGGCAGCGGGCGCCGAGGTCGAGCTCAAGACCGCAGGCGAGTTCACCGCAGACGATGTTGCAAATTACGATGCCATCGCTTTCGGCTGCCCTGCAATGGGCGCCGAGGAGCTTGAAGACGGCGAGGTACAGCCGATGTGGGACGCAGTCAAGGGCAGTCTCAGCGGCAAGAAGATAGGTCTTTTCGGTTCCTACGACTGGGGCGACGGCGAGTGGCTCAGGCTCTGGGCTGAGGACGCAGCTTCGGCAGGCGTTGTAATGGCAGCGGAGCCTGTAAAGGCTAACCTCGAGCCCGACGACGATGCAAAGGCGGCCTGCAAGGCTCTTGGCGCAGCTCTTGCATAAGCAAGACCATAACGAAAAAATGCCTGCCCGCAAGAGCAGGCGTTTTTATTTGCCGCAGCGTCAGGCATTCCCGCAATATAAAAAGCCCACGGAGACCGTGGGCTTTTTTTGATGTGTTTTGGCTTGCGCCGTCGATCACATACCTGTGATACCCGAACGCTCGATACCTTCGATGAAGTACCTTTGCAGGAAGATATACATTACCAGCAGCGGAGTGATCGAAAGTATACAGCCTGCCTCGAGCCAAACGATAAGCTGGCGAACGGAAGGCGCCTGACCGCGGAAGAGATCCTGAATGAGCGCAGCATCGAGGTTCTTCAGGGACAGCGCGATGGTGTCGGCGCTGGTGAAGAACGAGCTTGCCACATAGAAGTCGTTCCAGTACCAAACGATGGAGAACAGGAAAACTGTCAGGAACGAAGTCTTGGCGTTAGGACACATAACGATCAGGAAGGTCTTGAGAGGTCCGCAGCCGTCAAGATAGGCGGCGTCCTCGAGCTCCTTCGGCAGTCCGCGGAAGAACTGGCGGAAGATGAAGATGAACAGACCTGCGCGGAGTCCGTTAGCGAACAGCGCGGGCAGATACATTGTCCAGCCGGTGTCGATAAGGCTTGTAGTCCATACTCCGGGGATACCGAAGTTTCTGAACTGCATGAACAGCGGGATAGTAATGATCTGCGGAGGAACGATTATCATCAGAACAACGATGGCGAACAGGATGCTCTTGCCCTTGAACTTAAATCTTGCAAAGCCATAGCCTGTTACCGCGCAGGTAACGACCTGGAGCACCGAAGAAATGATGTTGTACTTGAGGGTCGTGAGCAGGGTGTTCTCGAATTTCATCGTTTTCCAAACCTGATTAACGTTCTCCATCGTAAGGCTCTTGGGGAGCCAAACTACGGACGGGTCGTTCATCTGCTCGTTGGGTCTGAACGCTGTCGAGATCATAAAGATCAGCGGGTAAAGGATGATAAAGCAGAGTCCGAAGAGTATCAGAAACCTGAACACAGGCCAAACCGCACCGATTATCGCCTTGTTGCGGTTATATCTGATCTGTTCGGGAGTAAGGTATTTTTCAAGGCCTTCCTCCTTCATTCTCTTCTTGCGGGCCTTAATAGCGGCCTTTCGCTCTTTTTCAAACTGTTTTTCTTCTTTTTTGGTTGCCACTATTATCCCCCCTTACTCTACTTCATAGTAAACAAACTTGTTGATTATCGCCACAACAATAGCAAGAACTACAGCGATTATCAGGAAGTAAGCCCAAGCCATCGCCGCGGAGTAGCCGTGGTTCCAGCTCTTTGCCTTGTTAAGAACTATCTCCATTACCTGGTTGCCGGGGTCAACGAACGAGTCAACGATGGTATATACGAGGCTCGTAAGTATCTGCGGGCTGATGTAGGGGATAGTGATCTTCCAGAAATATTCCCAAGCCGTGGCGCCTTCCATCTGGGCGGCCTCCTTAGCCGAGAACGGTATGCCCTGCAATGCCGAGAGGAACAGCAGGATCTGGATACCCGAGTTCCACACCAGATTGAAGATGTCCGATGTCAGCGTGTTAAGGGTCTCTGTCAGCGTGTCACTTATGTTGTAGATGCCAAGGAAGTTCAGCAGCTGGTCAACGAGGTTCGTCTCGAACATTGTCGAGAACTGCTCGGAGCCGCCTGCGTAACCGCCTGTGCTCATGTTACCGTTGATGATGTCGATAACAGGTCCCGTTGCGATGATAACGGGGAGGAAGAATACTGCTCTTGCAAAGGTCCTGCCCCTGAACTTCTGGTTCAGTATTACTGCGATGAAGATCGAGAATACAAGGATCAGAGGGGTCTTGAGGGCGGTGCTCGAAAGCGTTTCAACAAGTGCCTTCGAGTAATCCTGGTCCTGACGGAAGGCGTTCACATAGTTGTGGAAGCCGCGGTTGTTGAGCTCCATTCCGCCTTCTGTTACCTTTGTGTCGTGCAGAGAGTAGATGAAGGATACGATCAGAGGATAGATGAAGAAGTACAGAGTACCGATGATCCAGAGGGCTATAAAGCCATAGCCGTAAAGGCCTTTCTTTTTTTCATAGGAGAGCTTCGGCTTCTTCTGGCTGCCGCGGTTCACGGCAACAGGCTCGGCGATCTCTTCTATTTCCGAAACGCTGATCTCTTCGGCAGCGTCTGCCGCCTCTTCAGCGGTGCCTTCGGCGTTATCGAAAGCCTCCTCGGCGGTATCCTCGGCCTCGGCAGCCGTCTCTTCGGCGGCCTCCCCGATCTCGGATATCTCCTCGGTCACGTCCTGTGCAGTGTCGTCAAGCTCCTGCTCGAGCTCACTGCGCTCCATTTCGAGTTCATTCATCAGCCTTCAGCACCTCCTTCCAAAGCGTTTGCAAGGTCAATGGTCTGTCCATCCACCTTAGCGGTAAGCGCATTCTTGTCGATCTCGACCACAACGTCCTTGCCGTCCTTTGAATAGGTGGTGGTGATAACGCTGCCGTCCTCGCTTACCTTGTAGCTGCTGATCGTCATATCGCTTACGCCCTTGAGCACCTTGTCTGCAACCTTGTACTGTTCAACGGCGATGTCTATCCAGCCTTCATAGTTGGTGTAATAGAGGTCGTCGTAATCAGTATCCTTGAGAACGGAAGCGTCCTCGTAGATGAAGTCGTAGTGGATAGCCGAGCCTGCTGCCAGCGCCTTCATGAAGGTCTCGCTGGTGTTCGAGCTCTGGTTGATGCCCTTGGTCGAATAAGGAACATAGCCGTGCAGCACCATCTGATAGAAGGGAATGTCAAGATCGGTGATGTTGAAGCCGCTTGAGTAAACAGGAACATCGGTGATCTGTGAAGCGTAGGGGATAACGTAAGCATTCGCGCCTGCGCAGAGAACATCTCCTACCTCTTCGTCAGCCTTTCTGAAGCCGTCCGCTATCGTGTTGGCTGTGTCATATCTTGATGATGCGTTCTTCTTGGAGAAGTCGCTTACAAGCTTTGTGGACAAGTCGCCGAAGGCGATCCTTGAAAGATCCTTGTCCTTGTAGCTCTCGATCATCTGGTCGAATATCTTTACGTAGCTGTTGGGAGCTATCAGCGCGGGTGAAACGCCTGCTACGGCAACGCCGTAGGCGGGGCTGTACTCGGACTGTCTTGAATAAGCGTTGGATATTCTTATCGCGGTATTGTTGAAGGTCGAGAAGCCCCAGCTTCCGCTCTTCATCGTAAAGTTGTTCATGGACGGGAAGACCTCAACGCCGCTCTTGTCAACGAAGTCCTTGAAATCTCCGTTTCCGCCCAGAGTGCCCGAGGCCTTGGCCTTAGTGGACACCTTCTGCTTGATGGAGTTGTTTGTCCAGTCGTTGTAGTTTACGATCGTGTCGCCGACGCCCATGTCCTGAAGCTTTGAAACGATCTCTCCCGCCTGCTCAAAGCCTGTGATCTCGGTCTTGAGGTTGAAGGGCAGGCCGAGGATCGAGGTCTGCTTCATAACGCCGCCGAAGAAGTCAACATACATATTGTTCGTGTTGGCCTCTGTCTTCTTGGTAAGGCCCTTTGCGTTTATCAGGTAGTTTCTGTACACCTCTGCGCAGTCAGCGTAGTTGATGTCCTCGTTCTGAGCCATGGGGTAATACCTGATGCCGAAGCGCGGGGTCTTGATGCCGTTCTTCTCGAACACGGTTATCTTGTTCGAGTTGTCGCCCGACATGAAGAAGGAGTCCATGCTGCGGGTCTCGAACTCGAAGTAGATGTTGTTGTACACCTGCTTATCCTGTAAGCTGGTCTTTGCCTTGGCGTAAACATTGGTGTCGCCGTCGGTAACGATGGCAACGAAGCCTCTGTTTCCGTTTACCGATGCCATAACGGGCAGGTAGGCCTGCTCGGTGACACGGGGAGCGTTAAGGGGCACCGCCGTGTAGTCTCTGCCGTATACCAGCTGAGAATATTCGGGATAGCTGCCCTTGCCGTTGTTGTAGTTGATAACTGCGCCGCTGCCGTCGGGGACTATCATATAGCCCTCGTTCTCGTTGCCCTCGGCGTCATACTTCGGAACAGCGCCGAATGCGGGGCAGAGCTGAAGCTTTGTGAGCACCTTGCCGTCAACGTTCGAGGTATTCTTCTCCGTGATCTCTTCGGTGTCGCAGTAAACGTACAGGCAGTCGGCCTCGAGCTGATAGTGAACGACCAGCTTGACTCCGTTGGAGGAATAGTCATAGGTGACCTTGATGCCGTTCTTTTCCTTGGCGAACCTTACAGATCTTGCCTTGGTTGAATAGATAGGCGCAGGGGACTCTGTCCTCTTCTCCAGCTCGCCGACCTTAATGGCGGCGCTGGAACCGATCTGCTTGCGCTTTGCGGTCTTCATCATCGAGTCGTCGATGAGAGTCTTGTCGGCCTCAACATTGATAGGCGATGTCCAGAGGTAGTAATCCGCGTTCTTGTCGTAGATACAGATCCTGTCGTTCTCCTGGTCTCCGTAAAGCACGAACCTGTCGTTGGAGCCGTACTCCTCGCAGGTCTCGGCCTCGACGGCCTGCTTGTCGGTTATCGGCTCGGGCATTTCCTTTTCCTTCTTGCTGCCCTTGTCGTCATCATCTTCCTCGGCGCCGTCTGCCGTTTCTTCGGCGGAGTCGGCCGCAGCAGCTGTATCCGCATCCTCAGAGGAATAAGCGGACATCGAACCCAGAGGCACCAGCATTGTAAGCACCAACGCAAATACTAATATTTTTTTATACTTTTTGCTATGCATTTTTACACCACCGTTTCCTTTAGCCTCTGATTCGATATGCGATCTCTGTGTAGATCGAGTATCCGAAAACGTAAACCTGCTGGAAAAGTGAGAGCAGGAGTATCGCCAGGAACAGGATCAGCAGCATCGCAACAACTGTGAATACCATTGAAACTATAGTTTTGCCGAAGCTGTACTGGTGAGCGGCCTTCATTGCCTGTATCATCAGCACTACGGACCAGATAAGTCCGAGGTAGTGTACCGAGGTCATCCAGATGCGCTCGTCCTGAACGATGAAGTTCGAGATGAGTATCGAAATGAACTCGCACACTATGTACGGCACAAGGGCGTAGGCTGAATAGATGCAGATCTTTTTCAGCGTGCCTTCGCCGTCGAACAGCGTACACAGCGCCCAGTTTCCTATTACCCATGTGAAGAAGTATACGACCGACTGCACCAGCAGCGGAACGATATTGAACACCTTTACATAGGCGGTGTTGAACTGGAAGCCCATGAGCTGTCTGTTTGCTACCATTGCAACGAACAGAAGGAACACTATCACAAGTGCGGCCTTGATCGAGCCCTGCTTTTTCCAGCGCATATCCTCAAAGCCTTCTACGGGGTGGAAAACAACATGCTTTATCCAACCCAGTGTTGAAAATTCATACATATTATTCTCCCTCCTTCTCTTCGTCATCGGCGGCTTCTTCAAGCTCGGAAACGCTCACCTCTTCGGCGGCCTCCTCTGCTTCTTCCGCTGCCTCTCCGACGGTCTCCTCAGCTTCGTCAACAGCTTCCTCGGCTGCTTTTTCAGCCTTCTTTTCGGCGTCACCGAGGATACCGAAGCCGTCCTCGATGTTGAGCCTCTTGGGCTTGCGCTTGATAAGGCGGATGCCCTTCTGCTTCATTACCTTTCTTACGATCACCAGCACTATCAGAAGTACGATAACAATGACTATCAGTGTGAAGTTCTCTCTCAGGAAGGCCTCTCTGGTGTACTTGAAGGCCTTGTCGTAGTCGTCCTGATCGTAAGCTGTCTTGAAGTATTTGAGAGCCTTGGAATACTCCTCGTTTTTCAGGGCCGCCTTGCCGAGGCCGATGTAAGCCGTGGTATAGCCGCCGTCTCTCTTGATAACTTCCTCCCAGCTGCTCTTGGCCTCGGTATAGAGACCCTGATCGTACAGCTCGAAGGCTTCGTGAACATACTTGCCGAACTGAGTTTCAACGAATACTGTGATATCGTTCTTCGAGCCGTCAAGGATGAACACCTTGTCGCCGTAGCTCTCTACCGCGTTGGGGTTCGAGAGGCTTCCTCTCTGGTCCGAGGTAGAGGTCTTTGTTCCGAAGATAGCGATAAGGTTGCACTCGCTGTCGTACTGGAACACACGGCCTGTCTCGTAGTCGAGCACGTTTATCAGCTTAGTGGAGCTGACGTCAACGTCGGTAAGTCTTGTGTTGTGGCTCTTCTTGGTAAGGGCGTCGTACTGGCCGCCTGCAAGATCGCCGAACTTGTACTCATTTCCGACTGCGTTGTTCCAGATGTTATAGCCTGCGGCATTTAGCTTCTTTACCGCGTCGGTATCGGTCGTGACCTCGGTAACGGTGTAGATGAAGCCGTCGATGTCGATGTCAAAGTTTGCATACTCAACAGGAACGTTTCTCTGCATACCTTCCAGCTGATCCTCGGAGGCTATCGCTCTCCAGAGGCGCTGTGCAACGATAGCGGCTGTTACCTGTACACGGTTTGCGCCGTAGTACTGGGAGAAGGTGCCGTCTCTCGAGAACTGCACCGAGCCTGTGCTGATATTGCTTACTACCGAGTAAACATTCTCGGCGCCGTCGGCCAGTACCTTCTTGGGAAGGAAGGTCTGTATCGTGTAGAGCGAGCTGTCGGGCTTTGTATAGTCCTGAACGAACTCCAGCTCTGTTGCGCTCTTGACCTTGGCTTTAACTATCCTCGAGTTGTCGGTGTCTGCGATATAAGCCACCTGACACCCGAGCGATGGGCTGGTATTAACGAAGATGCCGCCGGGAGCTGCAAATCCGTCTACCCCCGAGCCCTCGACCGTGTAGTATCTTGCCTTGAGCTTCAGCTCCTCGTCAAGAACTATGATCCTGTTGTTTTTGGTATCGGCGATCCAGAGCTCTTTCCTGTCGTCGTCCCAGGACATATCGGCCGCGTCGCTGAGGGTTACTGCCGCCTCCTCGTCATAGAAGAGCGGGTCGGAGCGGTCTCTCAGCCTGTCGAGCTGCATCTCGGCGCCCGTGATGGTCGCCTCAACTCTGTAGACGCTCTGGGACGGAACGGGGTCGTCCCAGGTATCATAGTTATAAGAATTGTAGGGTTCGTCCGCAAAGGCGGTGGTTGTCATCGAAAGTGCGGTGACAGCTGCCATTGCCAGACCGAAGAATTTTTTCATCGGATTTTTATTTCCATTCACTGCTTATCACCTGTTTCCTTTCCGAATTTCATTAACTGAAGCTTGTCATCAATCCTTGATACCGGAGTTCGCCATTGTTTCCATGACGTTGCTCTGTGCGATAAGGAACACGACCAGCGGCGGAATAAGAAGCAGTACAGCCGAGGCGTAGGTTACGCCCTGTCTTGCAAGGCCGACAGCAGAGATCTGCTGAACAACAGTGGGAAGGGTCTTGAGCTCCTCGGAATAGATGAGGGCGCCGCCCTGCATATTCCATGCTCCCTGGAAGGCGAAGATGATAAGGGTCATCAGCGCAGGCTTGGAGTTGGGGACCACTATCTGCCAGCATATCCTGAACAGTCCTGCGCCGTCCACCTTGGCGGCCTCGATCATCGAGTCGTGGATAGTGGACATCGACTGTCTCATAAGGAACAGTCCGAGAGGCGTTGCGATGCTCGGGAGGATAAGTACCCAGTAGGTATCAATGATATGCAGCTTGGAGTATACCATGAACTGCATGATCCATGTAGCGTTCGATGCGAACAGCAGGGCTGTTACGATCAGCTTGTTGAAGAACACGTTTCCGGGGAAACGGCACTTTGCAAGCGCAAATCCCGCACAGCAGCACACAAACAGGTTGCAGATGCAGATAACGACCGTGATGAACACGCTGTTGAAGATATATCTTGACAGCGGCACCCACAGGCTGGCGGCTACCGTGAACATATCCGAGAAGTTCTTTGTGGTCGGATTGAGCACGTAAAGCTTTGGCGGGAACACGAACAGCTCTTCAACGGGCTTGAAGGACTGAACGAAGGAATAGTAGATTGGGAAGATCATAAACAGACCAAGGAGGATAAGGAAAACGAAGATCGCGATGTCTCCTCCGAGAGAACGGTTTATGCGCTTTTTCTTGTCCGAAACTTTCAGCTTGTCGATAGAGACTTGCTTTTTCTTTCTTCTTGCCATTATTCGTTCTCCCTCCTTTAGTCAAGATATTTTCCAAGCAGCCAGTTAACGGCCTTGTTAGCAAGCAGCATGGCAACGAAGAGCACGAAGCATATCGCTGACGCATAGCCCATCTCGTAACGAATGGTACCGTAGTCTGTCGCGTGGTTCATTATGGTGTGTGCGGCGTAGTCTGTGGAAGGCAGACCGACAAGGCTCTGTCCAACAACGCCGACGGTGAAGGAAGACGAGATCTGCATTACGGCTGCGAACAGCAGCTGAGGTCCCATCGAGGGGATAGTGATGGTGAAAAGCTCCTGCCATCTGTTCTTGATGCCCTCGATAGCTCCTGCCTCGTACATCGACTTGTCGATGTTCTGGAAGCCCGCGCGGATAGCAAGGAAGCCTGCGCCCATGGAGATCCACAGCTGAACTATGATTACGACGGGAAGGATATAGTTTGTATCCGTCAGGAACTGCTTGGGCGATGTAAAGAGG
This sequence comes from uncultured Clostridia bacterium, assembly GCA_946533615.1. Lineage (GTDB taxonomy): Bacteria > Bacillota > Clostridia > Oscillospirales > Ruminococcaceae > FB2012. Next base: position 5,806 of record CAMNBY010000299.1, on the reverse strand, counting down.
CCGATGTCCATCATTACAGCGTTGAGGTATCCGTAGGAGTCGCCCGAGAGGATGAGCTGCCAGGTGATGTATACCGAGGTGGTCATCGAGGGGGCGTAGAAAACGAAGGTGAACAGCGTTTTCAGGAACGGATGCATCTCGTTTATGAGCCAGGCGATTATGAAGCTGAGCACATAAGAGAACGGGCCCGTGAAGATCGCGAAGATCAGGGTGTTTCTTACCGCGATGAGGAATACCTCGTCGTTGAGGAAGAGCGTGTAGAAGTTTGAGAAGCCGACCAGCTTCGGGGTCTGGATCATGTTGAAGTTAGTGAAGCCTATAGGCAGCGACATAACAACAGGGATGACCGTGAATACTATGAACAGGATCATAAAAGGAGCGAGCAGTCCGTAGCAGCCTTTATTGACCTTGACCATGTGCCAGGTGTATTTCCACTTGCCCTGTTTGTTTATCGGGGTGTTGGGATCAACGTTCGTATTAGCATTTGCCATCTGGGTACTCCTCCTTTCTTAGTCAAGTCCGAGGTCTTCGCGCTTACGCGTGATCTCGTCGTTGATATCCCTGTTATACCAGAACAGGGTATCTCTTGCATTCTCGTAGTTGTTTACTACCTCTCTGAATGCGTTCATAAGGTTTCTTGTAACGCCGTAGGAAGCGGGGATTATCGGGATCTCGATCTGAGAATCCAGCTGCTCTCTGAGGGAGGCAAGCTCGCTGGTGGACCAGGAGAGCTGACCCAGCGCCTCGAGGTTTGCGGTGTCGAAACGTCCCATCGTTCCGAGGATAGCCTCGATGTCGTTACCGTAAGCGGTCTGTGTCTCGGTAGAGGTGAACCACTTGATGAAGTCCCAAGCGTCCTTCTGCTTGTCTTCGCTCAGCTTGGAGAAGATAACTGCTCCGGAGCCTGTCGAGCAGGAGGCGTGATTGATAGATCCGTCGGGCTGTACCGTGCCGGGGATAGGTCTGAAGTTCCAGCAGCCCTTGATCTCGGGGGCTGCAACAGTCAGCTGGTTGAAGAACGTGTAGTTCTGGATAAGTACAGGCATATCGCCCTGTCTGAATCTTGTGAATGCGTCGTAGGTCTGCTCGAAGCTGTAGGTGGTGTAGAACTTTGTCCAGGCGTCGAAGGAATCAATAGCCTCCTGGGTGTCAAAGTTGGTCTTTGTCTGCTCGGCGTTGTAGTAGTTGATGCCCTTGCTCGCGCCCTTTTGCAGCAGCATCGAAGCGAAGGTGTTGCCCGCCTCTGTTACAGGCGAGATGACCGAGCCGACGGGAAGCACGAGGCCTATCTCCATATAGTTTCTCTGGAGGGTCGGCAGGATCTCGAGCAGGCCGTCCCATGTTGCAAGGTCGGTAGCAGGGTCTATGCCGTACTCGTCGAGAACGTCGGAGCGGTAGAAGAGCATCGGGAAGGTCTGTGAAACGGGAAGTCCGTAGCAGCCTCCGTTATACTCGTAGAGCACGCCCGCGTCGTCGGCAAAGCGCGTCATCACCTCGTCGAAGTCTTCAAACTTCTTCAGGTCTACCAGCACATCTCGCGCGGCAAGCTGTATCGGGAAGTCTCCGCCGAGGAAGAGCGCCAGGTCGGGGCCCTTTCCGGCAAAGGTGGCTTCAACGTAGCCGCCCTGTACCAGCTTCATGTTTACCTTTGTATTTGCGGTGGGGTTATAGTCGTTGTTGATAAGGGTCTGGATAACGGTCGCGTTATCACGGCCGAGGGAGGTCCAGCAGATCAGAGCCGAATCGTCCTCCTCGGTGAGGGAGTTGTAATCCTCGAAGAAGGAGCCGATAAAGGCCTTGAAGCCGAAGCCGAGGCTGCTGAAGAACTTCTCTTCGCAGGGATCGAAGTCCTCGTCGGGAGAAGCGATCTGGATCATATCCAGCTCGAGGGGCTGCTCTCTGTACTGAGACACCCACGCGGAAACGGAAGTAACGTTATCCTTGATCTGGCTCATCATAGAGGGAACGCGGTCCGGCTTGTCAACGCACTTGTCAAGCACGATCGCGAGCTTGTCGAGTGTGACTGCCTCGGTACCGCCGCTGCCCGAGAGATCCTCGATCTTCTTCATCTCGTCGCGGAGCCTCTTTGAGTATTCCTCGAAGTCGTCGATAATGCCGGGAATGGCAGCCTTAACGTCGTAGTTGGTGTAGATATCGGGGTTAGGGCCTGTGTAGGCGCGTATCTTTCTGTAGTAGCTGTTTACGTTATAGACGATCTCGTCGATCTCGCCCATGATCTCGCCTATCTCGCCGGGAACGGCCTCGAGGGTCAGCTCGTGATCGCCTGCGGTGATGTAGTAGTAGATCGGGTCGTCGCCGACAGAGGGAACAGTGAGCTGCCACTTGGTCTCGTAATAGAACTTGATCTGGTCGCTCTCCTTGTTGGGAACGACGCCGTCAATGAGCAGCCTTCTGTTGGAATACATTCCGCGCATCGTTTCCTGCTTGGCGCGGATACCAACCTTGTACCAGCCGTCAGCGGGAACGCTGAACTTCCATGTGGCGGACTGTGTGGCCTTGTTCCAGTTGTCCTTGCCGATGGTGTTGTATCTGGTCTTGGTCGGGCTTGTGCCGTTTTTGGATGAAGTAATATAGGAGTTTCTGTCCGCTGTCGGGAAGAGAGTTCTGTCCGACTTGTAGTCGGCAGCCTCGCCCTCAAGCGTTACGATATACGAAGGTGTGGAATTGAGCTCGCCGCTGTCGGGGGCCTGATAGGCAGGTGCCTCGGGTGCCTGACAGAGCTTGATATAGTCGATCGCAAACTGCGCCTTTGTAGACTGGAGGGACAGCTTGTAGGTCTTTGCCTCAGGGAAGTAGAACTCCAGAGGCTCGTTGAACAGACCGTCGGTATCCTTCAGGAAGGTCTCCTGCCAGCACACCTGCTCCACCTGTCCGGGACGGATATCGTTGCCTCTCTCGTCCTGTTCGATGTCGGTGCGGCTCACCCAGCGCTTCGGCAGAGTGATCCTGGAAGCGGTGGTGTAGGGGCATACGTCATCAATGAGCAGTGCGAACTCGACGGAGGTCGTGCCTCCCGCAAGAGCCTCATAGCCCATCTGAATGTTATAGACGCCTGCCTGGGGGACCTGTACCTCATAGGTAAGTGTACCCTCCTGGTTTGACCACTCGGCAACATCGTTCCTGCCGTCAACGCTCTTCACGCTGACAGCTGCGCCGTTCGCTGCGCTTACATAGTCCTTTCCGGCGATCGTGACCTCTGCATCGGGCCGCGGTTCACCTGCGTACTTTTTAACATAGTTAGAGTACGCTTTTTCGCGGTTGCTCGCGTCGATAAGCTCGGCGTTGAGGTCTGTCCCTTCATCTGCCGCAAACGCCGTCAGGCCGCAGGAAGCCGCCAGCGCCAGTGCCAGTGCCGATGAAACAACACGCTTGAAAACTGTGCTTTTCACATTTTTTCCACCTTTCGTATTGATTTGCCGTTAAAACCCTATATCACTATATATTTATAATAGTATACTATATTTATTACGGCTGTATATCTGCCCCGCAGGGCTGATAGCTTTAATTATCCGACTTGAAGAGATACATTCTCTTTCCGTCCTCGTCAAGCTCGACCTTGACCTTGTCGCCGCCCTTGATCTGCAAATTCTCCATATAATCCTTGGGCAGCTGCAATCTTCCGGAGCGGTCCAGCACCACAAGCTCCTCGTGGGTCTCGTCGATGCTGTCCTCGAGGTCCTCGCCTCCGAGGGACTCGAGCTCGCCCAGCTCCTGGGCGTAGGAGCGCTTCCTGACTATCTCGGAGCTTGTTCTGCCGTCCCTGATGGCGACGACCCTGTCGATCTTGTGAGCCAGCTTTACGTCATGGGTCACTATCACGACCGTTATCCCCTCGGTGCGGTTCAGCTCCTTGAATATGTCCAGTATCATGGCGGAGGTCTTTGTGTCCACCGAGCCCGTAGGCTCGTCCGCCAGCAGCAGCTTGGGGTCATTTGCCAGCGCTATGGCTATAGCGACTCTTTGCTGCTCACCGCCCGACATCTGGTCGAGGCGGCTGTTTTTTCTTTTTGAGAGCCCTACCTTATCAAGCAGCGCTTCGGCTTTTTTCCGCCGCTGTCTGCTGCCCTTGAGCAGCATCGGCAGCTCTACGTTCTGCACGGCTGTAAGATACGGGATCAGGTTCCTTGCGTTGTTCTGCCAGACAAAGCCGACAGTGTCGCGCTTGTACTGCATATAATCCTTGTCGGTGAATTTCAGCAGGTTCTTGCCGTCCACCAGCAGGCTTCCGGCCGACGGCTTGTCGAGGCCGCCCAGCATATTCAGCAGCGTACTTTTGCCGCTTCCCGAATTGCCGACTATCGCCATAAGCTCTCCGCGCTTGACGTCGAGGTCAAGTCCCTGCAGCGCAACGACCTCGATCTCGTCAGTCTTGTAGATCTTGACAAGGTTCTCGCAGCGGATCATCAGGTCATCGTCCGGGCGCTCTTCGTTTTCCGCTTTTTCCCCGGTGGGAACAGTCTTTTCGTCACTCAACTATCTCACCGTCCTCAAGAGTATACACCTTATCGGCGATGTCTATCATACTCGGGTCGTGGGTGGTCATGACAATGGTCATTCCCTGCTCGGCCACAAGCTGCTTGAAGAGCTTTACGACCTTCAGGCCCGTGGCTGTGTCCAGCTCGGCGGTAGGCTCGTCCGCGAAGACCACCTTCGGGTCGTGGGCGATAGCCCTTGCGATCGCAACTCTCTGCTGTTCGCCGCCCGACATCTCGCTCGGTCTGTGGAACATTCTTTTCTCAAGCCCGACGCTGCGCATAACGTCTCTCACGCGCTTGTCGCGCTCGCCGTAGGGCGTTTTCGAGAGCCTCAGCCCGAACTCAACGTTCTCGTAGGCGTTCATGCCGCTCATCAGCGCAACGGACTGGAACACGAAGCTCATCTCGTACCGTCTGAGCTCGTCGCGCTTTCTCTCCGAAAGCGTCGTTATGTCCCGCCCGTCGAAGAGCACCTTGCCCTTTGTCGGCTTGTCAAGGGCCCCGAGGATATTGATAAGCGTTGTCTTGCCGCTTCCCGAGCGTCCTCGGAGTATGGTCAGCTTGCCCTTCTCGATCTCGATATTTACATTTTTCAGTGCCGAGACAATGCTCCCGTCGCCAATCTTAAAATCACGGCAAAGGGACTCGGTCGTAATAATAGCACCCATACAGGAATACCTCTCGTGCCGAAGGGTCGTAAACTGCTTATTAGTTAATTTGCCTAATTGCAGAGGTTTTTATCACGAAACTGCCACAAAAACCTCACCAAACCGTTTTTTCGGGACGCAAAACAAACATCTTGTGGTCAATGCAAAGAAATTCTACAAGATGTAGTGATTTTCACCAAAAAGTGCATAAAAACGAGTCTTGTTTGGTGTTATTTGATAGCAAAATCGCCAAAAGGGCTCAATTTGCTAATCATAATTATACCATTTATAAGGGGGTTTGTCAAGGCAGCTTAAACGTTTGCGGTAAATGTTTTTTGTGCAGAATGACGGTTTGTGCATTATGCTGCATTGATCGTTTGCGGTTTTGTGCAACATTTCGGGTGGTTTCGTTTTTTCATATTTTAGCCCTCGACCGACCCGCAGCCGCCATAAGGACCCTAAACATTATTTACAGTTAATTAACGTAAAGTTTACTTTCTTCCAACTCCGCCGCCTCTCATTCTCCCGCACTCCGTCTGAAAAAATTCCTAAAAATTCACATTCTTTTCCGAAAACGTTTTCTTTCTTTAATCCGCGTGAGCGGCGGCGAAGCCGCCCCGGGCGCGGGTGCGCAAGTCGCGTGAGCGGCGGCGAAGCCGCCTC
>CAMNBY010000298.1 GCA_946533615.1 uncultured Clostridia bacterium | reverse complement strand
ATCGCAGAATATACATAAAATTTTACTTGAAAATGAATATTAACGCAAAATATTCGTATATTCCGGATAAATCGATGGGGGCGATACATCTTATCGTGCAGCACACCGCAGCGGCATACCTATTAAAAATGCGCTTATAGTTAGTATATCATACCTTAATTTTAAAATCAAGAGCAAAACGCCGATATTTTTGGCAATTTTGCATATTTAACACTTTGTTATTTTATTTCACGCATATCGCAGCTGAACAAATACAGTTAATGGAAGCGCCAGCGCCTTTCTGCGACAAAATGTGCTTGCAAAACGCGCCGCGATGTGGTATTATCATATTATAATCTACCGAAAGGAATGACCGTTTATGAAAGATATTGATTCTCTTGCAGGCTTTGCGGCGCTCAGCGAGCAGGAGCTGAAAGCCCCGGGCTTCGACCCCATAAAGCTCATCGGCGCCGACTGGATGCTCGTTACCGCAGGCAGCGAGCAGGCCTTCAACACCATGACCGCCTCGTGGGGCTTCATGGGCGTGATGTGGAACAAGCCCTGCGCTATCACTGTTCTCCGCCCTCAGCGTTACACAAAGGAGTTCATCGACAGGGAGGAGTTCTTCACCCTCTCGTTCTTCTCTCCCGAATACAAAAGCGCACTGTCCTTCTGCGGCAGCCGCAGCGGCCGTGATGTTGACAAGGCGGCCGAAACAGGACTCACCCCCGTCAAGGCAGGGGAGTCCGTAGCCTTTGAGGAGGCGAGCCTTGTGCTTGTCTGCCGAAAGCTCTACGCCCGTCCGATGGCTGCCGAGGGCTTTATCGACAAGTCGATAATAGACTCCGCATATCAGGCAGGTGACTACCACACCGAGTACATCGGCGAGATCGTCGCGGCATACAAAAACCAAAAACGAAAAAAAGAAAAGTAATACCTAAGCACACAAAAGGGTATTCCCCCGCACGGGAGGGAATACCCTTTTTTCTGTTTGTGTTTTGTGATCTTATGCTCTTTCGGTGTCTCGGCTGTCAGAACAGAGCTTTTATTTCAGTCAGATAAAGGCGCGTATCTCTTTCGTCCGCGTCGGATCATATAGTAACACACACCCCCACAGAGAGTGTGTGTTCTTACAGTATCAAAAACTTGTGTCTTTATCTTTTTTATCTTTTTAGTTTTATCTCATGATGTGATTGATCGCGGAGAGCAGTGCGTTGATCGAGGAAACGATGATGTCCGTGTTCCTGCCTGCGCCCCAGACGGTCTTGCCGTTGGCGGAGATCCCGACGTAGGAAACAGCCTCGCTGGTGGAGTGGCGCTCGAGGGCGTGCTCCTCGTAGGACTCGACAGTGAAATCGAGATCGGTAGCCTGCTTGAGTGCGTTCGCCACGGCGTTCAGACGGCCGTTGCCCTCTGCGGTGTAGACCTTTGCCTCGCCGCCGTTCACGGAGACAGTCACCTCGGCCTCGATGCGCTCGCCGGGCATCTGCCTGAAGTGGGACTCGACAACCTTTACGGGGACGGTGACGTTCAGATAGTTCTCCTTGAAGATCTTGTATATCTCGTCGGGCATGAGCTCCTTGTGGAGATGATCGGAGATGTCCTTGACGGCGTAGCCGAAGTTCTCGCGCATCTTCTTGGGCATATCATAGCCGAACTTCTTCTCCATCAGATAGCCTATGCCGCCCTTGCCAGACTGGGAGTTGATGCGGATAACGTCGCCGTCATACTGCCTGCCGACGTCCTTCGGGTCGAGGGGAAGATAAGGACAGGTCCAGTGGTCGGGATCCTTTTCCTCGCGCCACTTCATGCCCTTGGCGATAGCGTCCTGATGCGAGCCCGAGAAGGCCGCGAATACCAGCGCTCCCGAATAGGGCTGGCGCTCATATACTCTCATTCTTGTAACTCTCTCGTAGAGCTCGATGAGCGAAGGCATATCCGAGAAGTCTAGCTCGGGGTCAACGCCGTGAGTGTACATATTGAGCGCAAGGGTAACGATGTCAACGTTGCCTGTTCTTTCGCCGTTTCCGAAGCAGGTGCCCTCGATCCTGTCTGCGCCGGCAAGTATACCGAGCTCGGAGCAGGCGATGCCTGTGCCGCGGTCGTTGTGGGGGTGGAGGGAAACGATAACGTTCTCTCTGTACTTCATGTTCTCGCACATATACTCGATCTGGGAGGCGTAAACGTGCGGCAGGCTCATCTCAACGGTGACGGGGAGGTTTATGATGACCTTTCTGTCGGGGGTGGGCGACCAAACGTCAAGAACAGCGTTGCAGACCTCGAGAGCGTATTCGGGCTCGGTGCCTGTGAAGCTTTCGGGCGAATACTCGAACGTGATCTTGCCTTTGGCCTTCTTGCGGTATTCCTCGCAGATCCTGGCGCCCGAAACGGCGATCTCCTTTACCTCCTCGCGGCTCTTGCGGAACACCTGCTCGCGCTGAGCGACAGAGGTCGAGTTGTAAAGGTGGACAACAGCGTGCTTTGCGCCGTCAACAGCCTCGAAGGTCTTTTTGATGATGTGCTCTCTTGACTGAGTGAGTACCTGGATCGTAACGTCGTCGGGGATAAGATCCTTTTCGATAAGGGTGCGGCAGAATTCGTATTCAGTCTCGCTCGCGGCAGGGAAGCCGATCTCGATCTCCTTGAAGCCGATGTCTACCAGCTTTTTGAAGAACTCGAGCTTCTCCTCGAGGCTCATGGGGATTATGAGCGCCTGGTTGCCGTCTCTCAGGTCTACCGAGCACCAGATCGGCGCCTTCTCGATGTATTCCTTTTCTGCCCATTTGAGGCAGGGATAGGGCGGCATATAATACCCTCTCTTGTACTTGCTTGCGTTTTTCATATAGATACCTCCAAAATGTAATTATTTACTAAGACAAACAAAAAACCCGTCTCCCAAACGAGAGACGAGCAATAAATACCCGTGTTACCACTCCGATTCACGCACACCTCACGATATGCGCCTCACTCACATCAGTCAATGTGACGCTCTGTAACGGGAGCACCCGTATAAAACTACTGCGTTTCGCCTTATCTGCTCGGGGACGAGCTATAACATATCTCCCTTACCGTCTTTCACCGACCGACGGCTCTCTGTGACCGAAGAAATATGCTTTTCTTCCCTTCAGCGCATTTGAAATATTCACTGCATACAGTATACTATATTGCAGGATTTCTGTCAAGTGCGTTCACATATATTTTACATTTGCCGCTCCTGCTTGGGCGACCACAGCCCGATGAAATTATTACTAAATTGTAAAAAGTGACTTTATTGCAAGCTTAGCCCTTGTAAAATTTTCGGGAAAAGAGTATAATTAATATGTATGTTTATGACCGAACGGCAAAGGCCGCTCGGAACTGCAATTTTGATCGAATGGAGGATACATTTATGTCACAAACCTATGCTTCTCTTTCGGAGCTGGCAGCCCTTGCAGGCCGCCCGAGCACCGCGAGAGACCGCCTGACATATCTGTTTGATGAAGGAAATTTCACCGAGCTTGATGCTTACGCTGCAAACGGCGCGGAGCTTTCGGGAGTTATCACCGCTTTCGGCTATGCCGACGGCAACCCCGTTTATGCTTTCTCGCAGGACGCTTCCGTAAAGGGCGGCGCAGTAACCAAGCTTCAGGCTGACAAGATCGCAAAGGTCTTTGATCTTGCCGCAAAGACGGGAGTTCCCGTTGTCGGGATCTATGATTCCAACGGCGCCGACCTTAACGACGGCTTTGCTGCGATGCAGGCCTACGGCGAGCTGCTGCTGGGCGCCTCGAACCTTTCGGGCGTCGTTCCCCAGATAGCTGTAGTTGCAGGTGTATGCTCGGGCGCAGCCGCAATGCTGGCCGAGAGCGCCGATATAACGCTTATTACCAAGGACGCGGAGCTTTACGTCGCTCCTAACAGTGAGATAAAGAACTCCGCTGCCAACGCCGCCGCAAACGGCACCGCTGCTCTTGTCTGCGACAGCGACGAGGACGCGGTAAAGGCCGCAAAGGACATTCTCGGAAGGCTGCCTCAGAACAACCTGTCTCCTGCGCCTGTATATGAGTTCGATGCGCCGACCGCAGCCTTTGACAAGGCTCCCGATGCCGCCGCAAAGGCTGTCTGCGACGAGGGAACGGTCCTCGAGCTCTATCCCGACTACGGAACGGCAGCCTACACCGCGCTCGCCTCTCTGGGCGGCTCCGCTGTCGGTATCGCCGCTACTAATAAGGAGGCCGCCAAGCTCACCGCCGACGATGCTTCCAAGCTTGCAAGGTTCGTTCGCTTCTGTGACGCTTTCGCTCTCCCTGTCATCACCTTTGTTGATACCGAGGGCTTTGCCGCCGACAGCGAGACCGACGCCGCAGGCGCAGTAAAGAGCATGGCCAAGCTCGCTCATGCCTATGCCGAGGCTACGACCGTCAAGATCGCAGTCATCACGGGTAAGGCTTACGGCTCCGCCTGCATCGCACTGGCAGGAAAGAGCGCCAATGCCGATGTCACCGTTGCCCTGACTGACGCGGTCATCACACCCCTCGCTCCCGAAACAGCCGTAGAGTTCTTCGATCACGATGCCCTCAAGGGCGCAGCTGATCTGAAGGCCGAGAGAAGCAGGCTCGCCGCCGAGTACGCCGCAAAGAACGCCTCTGCCGCTGCTGCCGCACAGGCCGGCTTCGTTGATATGGTAGCTGATCCTCAGGGCCTGCGCGCTGCGCTTCTTGCTTCCGCTGATATGCTTTCGGGCAAGCGCGTTTCGAGACTTCCCAAGAAGCACTCGAATATCCAGCTCTGATAAACTCTGATATAATAATGAAATAAATTAAGAATGGTGGTACATACTTATGAAAAGATATAACATCACAGTAAACGGCAAGGCCTATGACGTATCTGTTGAAGAGCTGGCGGCTGATGCTTCGGCACCGGCAGCTGCTCCTGCTGCACCCGCAGCACCCAAGGCGGCTGCTCCTGCGCCTGCTGCTCCGGTAGCAGAGGGCACAAAGGTAACAGCCCCCATGCCCGGAACTATCCTTGACGTAAAGGTAGCGGTCGGCGACACTGTCACCGCAGGCCAAGCTCTCTTCGTGCTCGAAGCCATGAAGATGGAGAACGACGTGAACTCTCCTGCGGCAGGAAAGGTGCTCAGCATCAACACTACCAAGGGCTCGGCCGTCGAGACAGGTACTGTCCTGGCTGTAATAGGCTGAGGAAAGGGTGGTCGAAATGGGAAAGATCAAGATCACAGAGACTGCGCTGCGTGACGCTCACCAGTCTCTTATCGCAACAAGAATGCCCATCGGCGATATGCTGCCCATACTCTCCAAAATGGACGAGATCGGCTACTATTCCGCCGAGGTATGGGGCGGCGCGACCTTTGATGCCTGCATCAGGTTCCTCAACGAGGATCCTTGGGAGCGCCTGCGTATCATAAGAAAGAATATGCCCAACACCAAGCTCCAGATGCTTTTCAGAGGTCAGAATATGCTCGGCTACCGCCACTATGCAGATGACCTTGTGGAGTATTTTGTTCAGAAGTCGATCGCAAACGGAATAGACATCATCCGTATCTTCGATGCCCTCAACGACATCAGGAACCTTGAGACAGCTATCAAGGCCGCCAACAAGGAGAAGGGACACGCACAGGTCGCGATCTCTTACACCCTCGGCGAGGTCTTCACACATGAGTATTATGTTGACTACGCCAAGAGGATAGAGGCCGCAGGCGCCGATTCGATCTGCATCAAGGATATGGCAGCACTGCTCACCCCCTATGAGGCAGCATCTCTCGTAAAGGATCTCAAGGCGGCTGTCAAGATACCGATAGCTCTGCACACACATTATACCTCGGGTCTTGCTTCGATGTGCATAATCAAGGCCGTTGAAGCCGGCGTTGACTCGGTCGATACCGCTATCTCGCCGCTGGCTCTCGGAACCTCTCATGCTCCCACAGAGTCTATCGTTGCCACCTTCCAGGGCACCGAGTACGACTCGGGGCTCGACCTTGTAAAGCTCAACGAGATCAGAGATTATTTCATGACCCTGAGAAAGAAATATATCGACAGCGGCTTGCTCGACCCCTCGATGCTGGCAACAAACACCAACGCCCTGCTTTATCAGGTGCCCGGCGGAATGCTCTCCAACCTGCTCTCTCAGCTGAAGCAGGCAGGCAAGGCCGACCAGCTTGACGAGGTGCTCAGAGAGGTACCGAGAGTCCGCAAGGATTCGGGCTATCCTCCGCTGGTAACGCCTACCTCCCAGATCGTCGGTACACAGGCAGTGTTCAACGTTATCATGGGCGAGCGCTACAAGACCGTTACCAAGGAGTTCAAGGGACTGGTCAAGGGCGAGTACGGCAGAACACCTGTTGAGATCAGCGAGGAGTTCAAGAAGAAGATCCTTGGCGATGAGGAGGCTATCACCTGCCGTCCCGCAGATCTGCTGACTCCCGAGCTTGAAAAGATGCGCCTCGAGTGTGCCGACTGGACAGAGCAGGAGGAGGACGTCCTCACCTATGCTATGTTCCCGAAGGTAGCGCCCAAGTTCTTTGAGCAGAGAAGAAACGCAAAATTCGGCATAGATCAGCATTCCGACGCCGAGAACAAGGTACATTCTATATGATTATAAGCGGACGGCTGCGGCCGTCCGCTTGACATATCCAAGCAGACAAAAGGAGTCTTTGATATGAAGATCGGCATAGTAGGCCTTGGACTTATAGGCGGCTCGCTCGCAAAGGCGATAAAGAAAAACACCGAGCACCTTGTCCTGGCTCTTGATATAAACAAGGCGACCATAAAGACCGCGCTCTCGCAGGAGGCTATCGACGGGGAGGTAACTCCCGCTGAGCTCTCTCGCTGCGATATTGTTATCGTCAGCCTCTACCCGCAGCAGACCGTGGATTTTATCCTTGAAAACAAGGACAACTTCAAAAAGGAAGGCATCGTCATCGACACCTGCGGCATCAAGTCAAACATCGTTTCACAGGTCGAGAAGCCGCTGGAGGAGGCCGGCGTGCGTTTTGTCGGCTGTCACCCGATGGCCGGGCGCGAGTTCTCGGGATTTGATTATTCCGTGGACAACCTCTTTGAGAAAGCCAGCTTTATCATGACCCCGACCGACAACACTCCGATGTCTGCGGTCAGGGAGATAAGCTCCTTTGCTTACGACATCGGCTTTGCAAAGTGCGTAATGGCCTCTCCCGAGGAGCATGACCGTGTCATTGCCTTTACGTCACAGCTGGCGCATATAGTTTCGAGCGCCTATGTCAAGAGTCCGAGCCTTATGAAGCAGCCGGGCTTTTCCGCAGGCAGCTTCAAGGATCTCACCAGAGTCGCAAAGCTGAACGAGGATATGTGGACATCGCTGTTCATGATGAACCGCGAGGCTCTCGGCGCCGAGATCGGGCATATCATAAAGTGCCTCGAAGAGTACCGCGATGCCCTTTCCGAGGGCGACTCCGAGCGCCTGCACGAGCTGCTGCGCGAGGGCAGAGAGCTCAAGGAAAGATCAAACGAAAATACGTAATGTTAGGAGACTATAAATGAACGAACTGAATTATCCCTTTGACAGCGAGTGGATACTGAAAAAGAAGAAGTCCATCAAGCGCACACTGCTTGCCGACGGTTCTTCGCGCATCAGGAAGAAGATCGCCGTGCTCGGCGGCTCAACAACAAGCGACGTCATCGCCGCACTGGAGCTCTTCCTGCTGAACAACGGCATCGAACCGGAGTTCTATGAGTCCGAGTATGCCCAGTACTGGCAGGACGCAGTGTTCGGTAACCCCGAGCTTGACGGCTTCGCTCCCGATATCATCTATATCCATACAACTGTAAGGAACATCGACTTCACGCCCAGCGTAAGAATGTCGCTTGCGGATATCGATGCCGCCCTTGACGAGCGCTATGCCCGTCTCGAGCAGATGTGGAAGGCGCTGGCTGACAAGTTCCATTGCCCTATCATTCAGAACAACTTCGAGATGCCGTATTACAGGCTGCTCGGCAACCGCGACGTCTATGACCTCCACGGCCTGACAAGCTTTGTCAACCGCCTGAACGACCGCATCTACGCTTATGCAAGAGAGAACGACAGCTTCTTTGTCAATGACATCAACTGGCTGTCCGCGAACATCGGCCTTGAAAAATGGGCGGATACAAAATACTGGTTC
>CAMNBY010000297.1 GCA_946533615.1 uncultured Clostridia bacterium | reverse complement strand
GAAGTCCCTGCATTACCATAACGATAAGCTCGGAAACGCCGTTGCCGGTGTAGATGTCGTTCATTCCGACGCCCTCGATGCCCTTCGAGGCGTGATAGCGGATAATTGCCTCGCGGGCCTCGGTGATGCCCTTGGAGTCGGAATACCCTTCGGCGTTTATCAGGTTATCGGTCATGGTGCTGATTATGGCCTCGGGAGCGCGGAACATAAACGGCGCAGGATTTCCGATATTGAGCTTCAATATCTTTTCGCCGTTAGCGATCATCTCGTTTGCGGCGTCCATTACGGGGCCGCGTATATCATAACAGACATTGTCCAGCTTAGACGATTTTGCGAAAGTTTTCACAGAAAACACTCCAATTCAAAGTTTTGCGCAGAACGCTCTTTATATTGTAGCACTTTCCGCCGCAAAATGCAAGAGCCCCGCCCCCAAATTGCAAAAATAGTTTTTTTAGACAAAAATATTATCCGCCCGGTGTCGGTTGTGGAGAATTTGTTGATGTGCAGCATTGTCCGGTGCTTTACATTCTCCGAAAAATATGTTATACTGTTTATATAATAAAAAGGAGGTCTACCTGATGAAAGACATTAAAATAACGGACAAAGTAGTTTATATCGGCGTTGACGACCACGACCTCGATCTCTTTGAGAGCCAGTACGAGGTGCCTAACGGCATGGCCTATAATTCCTATGTTATCCTTGATGACAAGATCGCGGTGATGGACACCGCAGACAGCCGCGTTACTGAGCAGTGGCTCGAAAACCTCGACGCCGCTCTTGCAGGCAGGAAGCCCGACTATCTCGTTATCCAGCACGTCGAGCCCGACCACTCGGGAAGCATTGCAGCGCTGATAGAAAAATATCCCGAAGTTACCCTTGTTGGCAACGCCAAGACCTTTGTGCTCCTCGGCCAGTTCTATCCTGCTCTGGCGGACTTCGGCAGCAAGCTGACCGTCAAGGAGGGTGACACCCTCGCTCTCGGCAGCCACACGCTGCAATTTACGATGACCCCAATGGTACACTGGCCCGAGGTCATGATGACCTACGAGCAGAGCGAGAAGCTGTTCTTCTCGGCCGATGCCTTCGGAAAGTTCGGCACCCTCGATACCGACGAGGACTGGGCCTGCGAGGCAAGGCGCTATTATTTCAACATCTGCGGCAAGTACGGCGTTCAGGTGCAGAACGTCCTGAAAAAAGCCGCCGCGCTTGACATTTCTATGATACTTCCGCTCCACGGCACCCTGCTCAAGGAGGATCTGAGCTATTACCTCGGTCTCTATGACACATGGAGCAGGTACGAGCCCGAGAGCAAGGGCATATTCATCGCCTGTGCCTCTATCCACGGCAACACCCTCAAGGCCGCCGAGCGCTTCAAGGAGATGCTCGAAGCCAAGGGCGCCGAGAAGGTCTCGCTCTCCGACCTGACACGCGACGACCTCGCCGAGGCCGTTGAGGACGCCTTCCGCTATGACAGAATGGTGCTAATGGCCAGCTCTTACGATGCCGGCGTGTTCCCGGTAATGGAGGACTTCCTCTGCCACCTTAAAGCCAAGACCTACCAGAAGCGCCGCGTGGCCGTCATCGAGAACGGCAGCTGGGCTCCCTCGGCAGGCAGGGTTATGAAGAGCTATCTCGAGCAGATGAAGAACATCGAGCTTGTTGGCGAGACCGTAACGATCAAGTCCACACTCACCCCCGAGACCGAGCAGAAGCTCGAAGCCCTCGCCGACGAGCTGGTGAAGTAATAGAAACCGCGCAGATACGCCACTCAACCGGCGGTAGAGTCGAAATTCTCCTTGCAGTTGATAGATTATCAGCCCGGCTCAACCGACGGTTCGTGGCTTTTTCCTTGCAACCGTGTTATCATAAACTCACAGAAGGGAGGCAGAGATATGGATCAGATCGCGATCGGAAAATTCATATCTGAATGCCGAAAGGAAAAACACCTTACTCAGGCACAGCTCGCCGAACGCCTTGGCGTTACCGACAGGGCAGTGTCCAAGTGGGAGACAGGAAGATCAATGCCGGACGTATCAATAATGCTCGATCTCTGCGAGCAGATAGATATAACGGTCAATGATCTGCTCAATGCAAGGAGGATAACTATGGAAAACTACAAAGAGATAGCAGAGAAAACATTACTTGAGATGCGCGAGCGCGAGGAGCAGTCCGCAAGGAAGATGCTCTCCCTTGAATGGGTCATCGCCTTTATCGCAACTTTTGCGATGCTTGGGTTCATCATGCTTGCGGCTTTTGTCGATATGCCGAACTGGCTTAGGGGCGTTATAATCTGCGCGGGCATACTCATCTTCGCCGTGGGAATGTTTTTCGCCCTGAAGATCGAGGCCGAAGTCGGCTTCTACGAGTGTCCCAAATGCAAGGAGCGTTATGTTCCTGATTACTGGAAGGTCTTCTGGGCACCGCATTCCGGCAGGACAAGATGGATGCGCTGTCCTCACTGCGGTAAACGCGGCTGGCATAAAAAGGTCCTGACCAAGGAAAAGTAAACACAAAAAAAGGCTCGCCGTGAGGTGAGCCTTTTTTTGTATCAGTATTTGTTCAGCGCTTATTTTTTCAGTGCTGCGATGGACTGGAGTATCTTCTCCATCTTTTCCTGCGCCTTTGCGAGCTTCTGCTTCTGAGCCTCGATCAGCTGGGCGGGAGCCTTTGCGATAAAGCCCTGATTGTTAAGCTTCGAGGACAGGAAGTCGATGTCCTTCTGGGCGGCCTTCTTTTCCTTGTCAAGACGCGCCAGCTCCTTCTCGGTGTCGATGATGTCCGAGAGCGGTATGAAAATGCGTGCGGCATCTGTAACGACCGTAACGCTGTCGGGAATGTCCCACTTGTCGGCAATGTCCACCTCGGAGGCGGAAGCAAGCCTCTCGAAGAACATTCTGCCTGCTTCGAATACGGCGGGTTCCTTGGTCTCGATATAGACCTTTGCCTTTACGGAGGGAACAACGTTCATGTCCGAGCGTGTTGCGCGGATACCCTTGATAGCCGAGATGATCTTCTCAAAGCGAGCCTCGTCCTCGGCAAAGTTCAGCGCTTCATCATAAACAGGGAACTCGCTCACGATGATCGCGGAGCCGTCGTTGACCAGCGCCTGCCAGATCTCCTCGGTGATATAAGGCATGAACGGGTGCAGCAGCTTGAGCATACCCTTCATTACCCATACAAGGACCGTCTGCGCCGCAGCAGCGGTCTCGCCGCCTGCTGTTATTCTCGGCTTCGTCAGCTCAATGTACCAGTCGCAGTAAACGTCCCAGATAAAGTCATAGAGCTTCTGAACGGCAACGCCAAGCTCAAAGGCTTCAAGATTGGTGTTGATCTCGCCTGCAAGGGTGTTGAATTTTGAAACTATCCACTTGTCCTCGGCTGTCATGTTCTCGGGCAGGCTGTCAGCCCTGAAACCGTCGGGAAGGTTCATCATGATGTACCTTGCAGCGTTCCACACCTTGTTTGCAAAGTTTCTGCTGGCCTTCACCTTGTCCTCGATGAAGCGCATATCGTTGCCGGGAGCGTTGCCCGTTGCAAGCATGAAGCGCAGGGCGTCGGCGCCGTACTGGTCAATGATGACAAGCGGGTCGATGCCGTTGCCGAGAGACTTGGACATTTTAAGTCCGTTGGCGTCTCTCACAAGTCCGTGTATCAGAACGGTCTTGAAGGGCGGCTTGCCCATGTTCTCGATGCCGCTGAACATCATTCTTATTACCCAGAAGAAAATGATGTCATAGCCTGTGACAAGGGTGTCGGTGGGGTAGAAGTATTTCAGGTCTTCGGCTTCGGTGTCAGGCCAGCCGAGAGTGGAGAAAGGCCACAGCGCCGAGGAAAACCAGGTGTCAAGCGTGTCGGGATCCTGCCTCATGGGCTTGCCGCACTTCGGGCAGACAGCTGTCTCGTCCTTGGTGACTACCATCTCGCCGCAGTCGTCGCAGTAGAATGCAGGGATCCTGTGACCCCACCAGATCTGGCGGCTGATGCACCAGTCGCGGATATTCTCGAGCCAGTGGAAGTAGA
>CAMNBY010000296.1 GCA_946533615.1 uncultured Clostridia bacterium | reverse complement strand
GTAAAGGTCTATGAGGACTACAAGGCCGCTACGGGCGACACCACCAGAACCGTCATCGCCTCCACCGCAAGCCCCTATAAGTTCTCGGGCTCCGTTCTCTCGGCGCTCGGCGAAAGCACCGACAGCGACGAGTTCACGCTGGTCAGCAGGCTTGCAGAGGTCTCCAAGCTGCCCGTTCCCGCTTCTCTTGCAGCCCTGAAGGACAAGGAGATCCGCTTCTCCGAGACGATCGGGAAGCAGGATATGAAGGAGTATGTATTCAGAGCCCTCGGCATAGAATAATAACAACGCAAAAAGCTGCGCCTGCGGCACTGACCGTAGGCGCGACTTTTCGGTATTGTCATCTTTGAGCGAAAGTATCGCAGAGAGTCTCGTCTGCGCAGTCGGGAGCAGCGCAGGTGCAGCGGACAGATATCTTGTCGGCGCTGCATCGCTTGCCCTGAACGTTGTGAACGCAGCTTGTAACATCGCATTTTACCGAGCTGAGAGTTTCCTTCATTTGCGTGGCCTCCTTTTTGTTTGTGAGCTTAGTATGCGCAGTGGAAGAGACTTTATGCAATTCACAATTCACAATTCACAATGCACAATGAATGTGCCGCCTGTGGCGGTATTTCTCCGCGAGGCGGGTAAACCGGCAATTCACAATTGTGCAGATCTATCTTTTGTGCGTTTGAGCCTGAATTGTTTTTCTTCCACTATCTACCTCGGCCGAATGGCCATAATGTGCGCGCAGCGCACACCATAATTGTGCATTGTGAATTGTGCATTATGCATTGAAGAAATAGAAAGCAGGAAATATATGAGCCTATTCGTCATCGCCGACCTTCACCTGCCGCTGGCGGTCAATAAGCCGATGGATATTTTCGGCGGCTGGGATAATTACGTCGAACGCATCGAGCAGAACTGGAAAGCGAAGATCACCCCCGATGACACAGTCGTCCTGCCGGGAGATATAAGCTGGTCAATGTCTCTCGAGGAGTCCTACCCCGATATGAAGTTTATCCACGACCTGCCCGGGACGAAGATAATCTCGAAGGGCAACCACGACTACTGGTGGAACACAGCCGCAAAAATGAACCGCTTTTTTGAGGAGCGAGGACTTACCAGCCTCAATATCCTGCACAACAATCACTACGCCTACGAGGGCTTCGGGATCTGCGGCAGCCGCGGCTGGATAAACGAAAACGGCGAGGCCGCCGACCTCAAGGTGCTGCTGAGAGAAGCCCAGCGCCTCGACGTTTCGATACGCTCGGCAGAGCAGGCAGGGCTGACACCCGTCGTTTTCCTGCATTATCCGCCCGTCTACGCCGGCACGTCCAACGAGCCGATGCTGGCAGTTCTCAGGGAGCACGGCATCAGGTGGTGCTTCTACGGGCATCTTCACGGGAAAAAGACCCACGCCAATGCCGTCACGGGCAAGCGTGCAGGCATCAACTACCGCCTCATCGCCGCCGATTACCTTAAATTCGATCCGCTCGACATAACCGAGCTGATAAAGGAAGACTAAGGCAAAACCAACAAACCGCAGCGCTGCAAATTGTTCAAAATAACAATTTACAAAAAATACTTGAAATAATGTGTCAAGTGTGATATAATTATTTGGATAGATTTCATTCGACTGTTTTTGACTGTTTAAGAAACGCAAAACAGGCGGATAATATTATTGGAGGAATTGTAAAATGAGTCTTACAGCAACTAACAAGGTAGATACAAATAAGGTAGAGCTTGAGGTGCAGATCTCGCCCGAGGCTTTTGAGGATGCGCTCCAGAAGGCTTACCTCAACGCAAGGAAGAAGATAAATGTTCCCGGCTTCCGCAAGGGCAAGGCCCCCAGAAAGCTCATTGAGAAGGAGTACGGCGAGAACGTGTTCTTTGAGGACGCAGTAAACCTTATCTACGGACCCGAGGCTGACGCCGCCGTTAAGGAGGCTGGCCTTGAGCTTGTAGCACGTCCCGATGTTGAGATCACTGCCGTTGACAAGGCAACAGGCGTTACAATGAAGATCACCTGCATCACCAAGCCCGAGGTAGAGGTAAAGGACTACAAGGGCATGGAGGTCGAGAAGACCGTTAAGGAAGTTACCGACGAGGACATCGACCGCGAGCTCAAGAAGCTTCAGGAGAAGGCTGTCCGCATCGTGACAGTTGACGACAGAGCAGCCGAGACAGGCGACACCGTTACCATTGACTTCGAGGGCTTCAAGGACGGCGTTGCGTTCGACGGCGGCAAGGCCGAGGATTTTGAGCTTGAGCTCGGCAGCGGCCAGTTCATTCCCGGCTTTGAAGAGGCTGTCGCCGGCCACTCGATCGGCGAGCAGTTCGAGATCAACGTGACCTTCCCCGAGGAGTATCAGGTCGCAGACCTTGCAGGCGCTCCCGCAGTATTCAAGATCAACCTCAAGGCTATCTCCAAGAAGGAGCTGCCCGAGATCGACGACGATCTGATCTCCGAGACCACCGAGTTCGACACCCTTGACGAGTTCAAGGCCGACGCTAAGAAGAAGCTCGAGGAGGCCAACGAGAAGCAGGCAGACAACGAGGTAGAGACCGCTCTCTTCGACAAGCTTGTTGACAATATGACCGCCGAGATCCCCGAGGTAATGTTCGAGAACCGCGCAAACGAGATGGTGAACGAGCTTGCTCAGAGGCTCCAGCCCCAGGGCATCAGCCTTGATATGTATATGCAGTACACAGGCCAGACAGCAGAGCAGCTCAAGGCAACCTATATGGATCAGGCTACAAGACAGGTCAAGCTGAGACTTGCGCTTGAGCAGGTAGTAAAGAACGAGGGCATCGAGGCCACCGAGGAAGAGATCACCAAGGAGCTCGAGGGCATCGCAGAGACCTACAAGCTGACCGTGGATCAGGTAAAGATGTACATCAGCGAAGAGGACGTTGCCAAGGATGTTGCTGTCGGCAAGGCAGTAGAGTTCATCAAGGAGAACGCCGTTATCAAGTAATAACAAATATAATAAAGCTTTTTTCGCCTGCAATGTCATTGCGGGCGAAAAGCATATTTTACAAAGGCGCAGTTTTTTGCGCATCTTGCAGATCATAATGATATATGTACGAAAAAACGTGTGAGAAAAACAGGAGGCGATACTATGGCACTTATACCATACGTTGTTGAACAGACAGGCAGAGGCGAGCGCAGCTATGATATTTATTCAAGGCTGCTCAATGACAGGATAATCATGCTCTCGGATCCTATCGATGATGCTGTTGCAAGCGTCGTTGTGGCTCAGCTGCTCTACCTCGAGAGCCAGGACCCCGAAAAGGACATCGACCTTTATATCAACAGCCCCGGCGGCTCTATCACCGCTGGCATGGCTATATATGACACGATGCAGTATATCAAGTGCGATGTTTCCACTATCTGCATCGGCATGGCCGCTTCTATGGGCGCGTTCCTGCTCTCGTCGGGAGCTAAGGGAAAGAGATTCTCTCTGCCCAACAGCGAGATCATGATACACCAGCCACTCATCGGCGGCGGCGGACTTTCGGGACAGTGTACAGATATAAAGATTCATTCCGATCATCTGGTGAAAACACGCGATAAGATGAACTGCATTCTCGCCGCAAACACAGGCAAGAGCATCGAGCAGATCGCCGCCGACACCGAGCGCGATAACTACCTCTCGGCTCAGGAGGCACTGGAATACGGCCTTGTTGATAAGGTGATCGAGCACAGATAAAGTCTGTTCAGGAAAGGATAACAGCTTATGGCAAACGATGTTTACAAGCGCTGCGATTTCTGCGGAAAGAGCGAGATGAAGGTCAAGAATATGTTCACCGCAGGCCAGCACAGTATCTGCGACGAGTGCGTGACCTACTGCTATGACATTCTCAGAGATCAGGGGCTCACGCCTTCCGACCTGCATATTATGCCCGAGGAAGTAAAGCAGCCCACCGTTGACCTCAAAAAGCCTGCCGAGATAAAGGCCGTGCTTGACGAGTACGTCATCGGGCAGGAGGACGCAAAGGTCACGCTGTCCGTAGCAGTATACAACCACTACAAGAGGATACTCTCCCTCGAGGACAGCGACGATGTCGAGATACAGAAGAGCAACGTGCTGCTGCTCGGACCGACCGGCACGGGCAAGACCCTGCTGGCTCAGACGCTGGCAAGGCTGCTGAATGTGCCCTTCGCCATTGCCGATGCCACAACGCTGACCGAGGCCGGCTATGTCGGCGACGACGTTGAGAACGTGCTCACAAGGCTGATACAGGCCGCCGATTACGATGTCGAGGCCGCCTCAAAGGGCATAATCTATATCGACGAGATCGACAAGATCGCACGCAAGAGCGAGAACACCTCGATCACCCGTGATGTAAGCGGCGAGGGCGTTCAGCAGGCTCTGCTGAAGATAATCGAGGGCACCGTTTCAAACGTTCCCCCGCAGGGCGGCAGAAAGCATCCGCATCAGGAGTTCATCCAGATCGACACCAAGAATATCCTGTTCATCTGCGGCGGCGCCTTCGAGGGTCTCGAAAACACGATCAAAAAGCGCACAGACTCCAGCTCTATGGGCTTCGGCGGCAATATCAAGAACAAGGACGAGGAAGTCAACGTGATGAAAAAGGTGCTGCCACAGGACCTTGTAAAGTTCGGACTTGTTCCCGAGCTGGTAGGCCGTCTGCCTGTCATCACGGTCATGGAGGAGCTTGACGAGGCTGCGCTTTGCCGCATTCTCACCGAGCCCAAGAACTCCCTCATCAGGCAGTACACCAAGCTGTTCCGCCTTGACGATATAGACTTCACCGTGACCGAGGAGGCCAAGGAGGAGATCGCCAAGCTTACGATCGCCCAGAAGACCGGCGCAAGAGGTCTGCGCTCTATCGTCGAGCGGCTGCTCACAAAGCTGATGTTCGAGGCTCCCTCTGATCCGTCGATCACTGGCATAACCATAACTCCCGAGGTCGTCCGCGGCGAAGCAGAGCCCGAGATAACCAGACTTCCTGCCTCGTCGGCCTCCAAAAAGACCGGCAAAAGCAAGCAGGAGCAGGGTGCTTGACGCAGCGCTCATTCAATAATTGATTTTTCCGCTTTGCGGACAAAAAATGGCCATTCGGCCGCTGTAGAATCGGTGAAGCATCAACTGATGCTAATTCATCAAACTACGTCGGCCGAACGGCCATTGTTTATTCTATATTTTTCAAGCTTCGTTACTTGTTGTGCTTGCCGTTCATTACCCTGACCATTACGGCCTTCTGGGCGTGGAGACGGTTCTCTGCCTCGTCAAAGATCTCGTTCGCGTGAGCCTCAAAGACCTTTTCGGTGATCTCCTCCTCGCGGTGAGCAGGCAGGCAGTGCTGCACCATAGCGCCCTCGTTTGCCACAGCCATTACCTCGTCGTTGATCTGGTAGCCGGCGAAAGCGACCTTGCGCTTTTCGGTCTCGGCTTCCTCGCCCATAGATGTCCATACGTCAGTGAACAGCACATCTGCGCCCTTTGCGGCTTCAAGCGGCTTGTCGGTCATAAAGAACTTGTCGCCGTACTGCTCGGCAAATGCAAGCACCTCGGGATTGGGTCTGTAGTCCTCGGGGCAGGCGATCGAAACGCTCATGCCGACCTTCAGGCCGCCGACGATAAGCGAGTTTGCCATGTTGTTGCCGTCGCCGATGTAGCACATTTTCAGGCCGTCAAAGCGTCCCTTGTACTCACGAATGGTCATCAGGTCAGCGAGCACCTGACAGGGGTGGCAGAAGTCGGTGAGGCCGTTGATTATCGGGATAGAGCCGTACTGCGCAAGATCCTCGACCTCCTTCTGCTCGAAGGTGCGGATCATGATGCAGTCGATATAGCGGCTGAGCACTCGGGCGGTGTCCTGGACGGGCTCGCCTCTGCCGATCTGCAAGTCGCGGTTGGAAAGGAACAGCGCCTGTCCGCCAAGCTGATAAATACCTGTCTCGAAGGACACCCTTGTCCTTGTGGAAGATTTCTGGAAGATCATGCCGAGGGTCTTGCCCTTGAGCACGGGGTGCTCGATGCCGTTCTTGTTCTCATATTTAAGCTGGTCGGCAAGGTTAAGTATGTCGATGATCTCTTCCTTTGAAAGGTCGAGAAGTTTCAGTAAATGCTTCATGTTTGTTTCCTCCGTTTGTATGTTTTTATTTCAGTATGTCAGCCAGTATCTTCATGCCGGCGTC
The DNA here is from genome assembly GCA_946533615.1 of uncultured Clostridia bacterium. GTDB lineage: Bacteria > Bacillota > Clostridia > Oscillospirales > Ruminococcaceae > FB2012. The sequence goes on along the minus strand of CAMNBY010000296.1, from coordinate 3,379 downwards.
GATCTCTTCCTTGGTGATCGTGAGAGGCGGCAGGAAGCGCAGCTTGTCCTTGGCTGTGAGTATCAGCAGGCCGTTTTCGAGGCAGGCCTTGCAGACCTCCGAGGCTTTCTTTGTTTTCAGCCTTACGCCGAGCATCAGGCCGAGCCCGTCAACGCCCTCTACCTCGTCAAGCTCGCTGAGCTTGCGGCGGAAGTATTCGGCCTTTTCGTTTACGCCTTCGAGGAAGCCCTCTCGGCTTACGCGGTCAAGCACAACATTTCCGCCCGCACACGCCAGCGGATTGCCGCCGAACGTGGAGCCGTGAGTGCCGGGAGTCAGCACCTCGCAGCACTTTTCTCCGGCAGCGCAGGCGCCTATCGGAACGCCGCCTGCAAGCCCCTTTGCAAGGGTAACGATGTCGGGCTTGACGCCGTAGTGCTCGACAGCAAGGAATTTGCCCGTCCTGCCGACGCCGCACTGTACCTCGTCACAGATCATAAGTATGTCTTCCTTGTCGCATACCTCGCGGATTGCTTTTACGAACTCCTTGTCGAGCGGTATAACGCCGCCCTCGCCCTGTACACATTCAAGCATTATCGCGCAGACACGGCCTTTGTTCTCCTCAAGCTTCGCCATAAGGTCGGCGGTGTCATTGGCGGTAACGTTCACAAAGCCGTCGAGGAACGGGAAGAAGTAGTTGTGGAAAACGTCCTGACCCGTGGCGGAGAGCGTGGCCATCGTTCTGCCGTGGAAACTGTTCACCAGCGTGATGATAACATAACGCTCGGCGTCCTTGCCGTAGTTGTCAAAGCTGTATTTTCTTGCGATCTTGATCGCGCACTCGTTTGCCTCGGCGCCCGAGTTGCCGAAGAATATCTTCTTCATTCCCGTAAGCTCGCAGAGCTTTGCGGCAAAGTCGGCCTGCACCTTGGTGTAGTAGTAGTTCGACGTGTGCTGGATCGCGTGAGCCTGAGCGCTTATCGCCTCTGCCCACTCTTCGTCGCAGTAGCCGAGAGAGTTGGTGCCGATGCCCGAGCCGAAGTCGATGTACTTCCTGCCGTTCTCGTCAACAGCTCCGCGGCCCTCGCCCTTTTCGAGCACAAGGTCATACCTGCCGTAGCTGTGCATGACGTGCTCGTTGAATTTTTCGATGGTCTTGCTCATTTTTCTTTCCTCTTTCCATATTAGTTTATCAGTTTATCATTTTATTGTAATGTTTTTCTTTTTCATCAGCTGGCGGAACATGGATTCTCCGCCCTCGGAAAAGCCTGCCTTTTTGAAGGTCATGCGCCCCTCGGGGTGCTTGAGCTGAAAGCTGCCGCCGATGTCGCGGACGCTTTCGATGTCGCCGTAGCTGACGACTGTCTTTTCCTCGCCGCAGAGAGCGGTGATGCTTTCCTCGCAGAAATCGTAATGCCAGCTCTTTGTTTCTCCCGTGGAGGCGATGCCGAGCCCCGAGGCGCTCTCAACGGTCTTGCTGCCCTTGAAGAGCCCGATAAGCACCGCAGCCATCACGATGAACACGATAAACGAGACCGCAAACTTTACTTTCAGCGGCACAAAATAGATCATAGCGCAGGCGAACAATACCATGACCACGGCCGCAGCTATCGTCATGGCGCCGTTTTTCCGGGGCTTTTCCCGTGCAGCCGCCGCAAAGGAGGCCATTACCTCAACGCTGGTGTCGTTTGTAAACAGGATCTTTTCTTCCATAGCATCAGGTAAACTGTGTGCCGATGCCTTCGCTGGTAAGCAGCTCGATAAGTATCGAGTGCGGCACACGACCGTCTATAATACAGGTCTTCTTGACTCCGCGTCTTACAGCCTCGACACAGCACTCGATCTTCGGGATCATGCCTCCGCTGATGATGCCCGTGCTCTTTAAGTAGGGCACATCGCTGACATTCACCGAGGACATAAGGGTAGAGGGGTCGTCCTTGTCCTCCAGCAGCCCTGCGATGTCTGTCATCAGCACAAGGTTCTCGGCTCTGAGGCAGCTTGCGATCCTTGCGGCAGCGGTGTCGGCGTTGATGTTGTAGGCCTGACCGTTCGCAGAGGTAGCAACTGTCGCTATAACAGGCACATAGCCGTTGTTCAGCGCGTCGATTATCGGCTTTGTCCTAACCTTCTTGATGTCGCCGACATAGCCGAGGTCGATGTCGCCCTCCTTCTTTTCGGCAACTATCATCTCTCCGTCACAGCCGCAGAGACCCAGTGCCTTGCCACCGTGGAGCTGAAGGGCGGAAACAAGCTCCTTGTTGACCTTGCCTGTCAGCACCATCTTGACTATGTCCATAGTCTCGGCGTCGGTGTATCTCAGGCCGCCGATGAACTTGCTCTCGATGCCCACTCTTTTGAGCATTGCGTTTATCTCGGGGCCGCCGCCGTGTACCAGCACGACCTTGATGCCTACCGCCGAAAGCAGCACGATGTCGCTCATCACGGCTTCCTTCAGCTCGTCATTGGTCATGGCGTTGCCGCCGTATTTGACGACTACCACCTTGTCGTGATAGCGCTGTATGTGCGGCAGAGCGTCGCTGAGTATCTGGCTTCTGATGTTGTTTGCGATCTTCATTTTCTTTTCCTTGCTTTCTTACTTTTTAGTTTTCATTTTTCAATTTTCGTATCTGTTTATGTCCAGAAGGCCGGTCACGAGCGCAAATACCTTCTGCGTCTCCTCGATGCCGACCATATACCAGCAGACCTTTACTGTCCGCCAGTGCTTGTTGCTGCGGACTCTTTTTGTCAGCCCCGTGTCAAGGCAGAGCGTTCCGTAGATGTCCTTCTGTCCGACTATTCTTACGCCCACAACGTCTTTAAGGTCGTGGGATTCGACCCTGCCGTTCTTTGGGTAGTAGATCAGAAAGCGTCTGTCGGTCAGGGCGTAGTATTCCTTCTTTTTGACAAAGCTTGAGCAGAACAGCGCAACGCCCACACCGATGAAGATCAGCCCGAAGGCGAGGATAGAGAGGACGTCGGCCGTGTTTTTGTTCTTGGCGGTGAACATTGTTGCTCCCGACAAACCGAATATCAGGCAGCAGAGCAGTGTCCACACGATAGCGAAAAACCTGACGGATCGGGGATCCTGAGAGTTTGGCGGAGGGCCTTCGGGGTGGCGTTCGCCCTGCCACATCAGCTCCTCGCCGTTAAGAAGAAACTGAGAGAAATCCGGCTCCATATTATTTCCTCCTGTTTTTACGATCTTACGTTTTTATTTTTTTACGACCTGTAGTCGCCGTTTATCTTGACGTAATCATAGGTGAGGTCGCAGCCCCAGGCCGCAGCCGAGAAGCTTCCGTCGCCGATCGAGATCTCAATGGTTATCTCGTCCTCGAGCAGAACGGTCTTTGCTTCCTCCTCGGAGAAAGCGATGCCAGCGCCGTTCTCGCAGACGTGGATG
>CAMNBY010000295.1 GCA_946533615.1 uncultured Clostridia bacterium | reverse complement strand
TCCGAGCCCGCAGAGGCCTCCGCAGACAGCAGCGCGGCGGAAAAGAAGACCGAGCCCACAGAGACAAAGCCTGCCGAGCCAAAGCCCGAAAAGAAAACAACTCCCACCGAGACCAAGCCCGCCGCAACTCAGCCTGTTCAGACTACGCCGAAGCAGACGCAGCCCGCACAGACACAGCCCGTTCAGACTCAGCCCAAGCAGACACAGCCCGCGCAGACCAAACCTGCTCAGACCCAGCCCAAGCAGACTACACCCAAGCAAACACAACCCACACAGACTCAACCCAAGCAGACACAGCCAGCTGCACCTCAGGCTCCTGCTGCCGCCAAGGAATTCCACGGCACCACAAACCCTCAGCCTCTTATGAATAGCATCAATATCCAGTCCGTAAATATTTACGAGAGCAACGGCGTCCTTGTTATGGAGGCTTATGTCATCAACGGCTTCAACCGCACAGTATGGGACATCAACAGCGTTCAGATACAGCTTAGCGACCGCAACGGCAATGTGTTCGCGGCAGCCGACTTCGGCACCCTGCTGAACAGCGACGGCTCGACCGCAGTCATCGGCCCCAACAGCTATGTACCCTGGACCTTCACATTTGCAAAGGGCGACTACGACCTGACAAACGCAGATCTTTCAATGGTAAATACCAAGTTCAGCTGTGGTTACAATTACTGATAGATCTTGATACCTTTCCTGCCCTGCACGCCTGTGTGGGGCTTTTTTCTTTCTGCCTTTAATTTTTCTCTTGCATTTTCCGGAAATATAGTATATAATAGATAAGGGCCTCTGCCCCCAAAGAGTTTTCTTTGGAAAGGATATTACTATGAGCAGCATTAAACAGGGTTTTGACAACGACAAATATCTTAAAATGCAGTCCGAACATATCAGGGAGCGCATCTCTCACTTCGGTGACAAGCTCTACCTCGAGTTCGGCGGAAAGCTTTACGACGACTACCACGCCTCGCGCGTGCTCCCGGGCTTCAAGCCCGACAGCAAGCTCCAGATGCTGTTACAGCTGAGGGACGAGGCCGAGATCGTCATCGTTATCAACTCTGAGGATATAGAAAAGAACAAGATCCGCGGCGACCTCGGCATCACCTACGATGTTGACGTTATCCGCCTCTACAACGTGTTCACCAGGATCGGGCTCTATGTCAGCTCTGTGGTGCTCACCAGATATGAGGGTCAGCGCCAGGCCGATGCCTTTGCAAAAAGGCTTGAGGCACTGGGCGTAAAGGTCTACCACCACTACAGGATCAACGGCTATCCCTCAAACCTTCAGCTCATCATGAGCGACGAGGGCTACGGCAAGAACGACTACATCGAGACCACCCGCAGGCTCGTCGTTATCACCGCCCCGGGACCCGGAAGCGGAAAGATGGCCACCTGTCTCTCCCAGCTCTATCACGAGAACAAGCGCGGCATCAACGCGGGCTACGCCAAGTTCGAGACCTTCCCGATCTGGAACCTGCCGCTGAGACACCCCGTGAACCTTGCCTACGAGGCCGCTACCTCCGATCTTAACGACGTCAACATGATCGACCCCTACCACCTTGACGCCTACGGCAAGACCACCGTAAACTACAACCGCGACGTGGAGATCTTCCCCGTCCTCAACGCAATGTTCGAGATGATACTGGGCGAGTCCCCCTACAAGTCTCCCACGGACATGGGCGTAAATATGGCAGGCAACTGCATCGTCGATGACGACGCTGTCTGCGAGGCCGCCAAGGCAGAGATCATCAGGCGCTATTACATAGGCCTCTGCGGCCGCAAGAAGGGCAAGGTCGCCGACGACGAGATCTACAAGCTCGAGCTTCTTATGAAGCAGGCAGGCGTAACCATGCAGGACAGGCGCGCCGTTGCTCCTGCTCTTAAAAAGGAGGAGGAAACAGGCGCTCCCGCCGCAGCCATGGAGCTGCCCGACGGAACCATCATCACTGGCCGCACCTCAAATCTTCTGGGCGCTGCCTCTGCCCTGCTCCTGAACGCCCTCAAGCATTTCGGCAACATCAACGACGAGGTGCTGCTGATGTCTCCCGAGGTCATCGAGCCCATCGCCGACCTCAAGGTCAATCATCTCGGCAACAACAATCCCCGTCTGCACACCGACGAGACGCTGATAGCACTCTCGATTTGTGCGACCACCGACGAGAACGCAGCCACCGCCATGAAGCAGATCGAGAAGCTCCGCGGCTGCGAGGTACACTCGACCGTTATCCTTTCGCCCGTAGACGAGCGCACTTTCAAGCGTCTCGGTGTAAACGTTACCTGCGAACCCAAATTCGACTAGTACACGGCGTGTACCACGCAATTCGCGTGAACGGCGGCGAAGCCGCCTCACAACTGTGTGGTGTGCCGGAAATCCCTCGCGATACGGTGGGGGTCAGAGGGATAGAGAAAGATGAACAAGCCCTCACAAGGCACCTCTTGCCTCTTGCCTCTTACATCTAACATCTAAAAGCTAAAAGAGCGCGCCCGTTTCCGAGCGTGCTCTGTTATTACCCGACAGTTCAAAAAAGGAAGTGTCAAGATGCCTCAACAGAATATCAACTACCAGCTGCTGCTTGACAAGGTGATACAGGAGAACTCCGCCGCAGGGATAACACCCACCCTGCTGCTCCACAGCTGCTGCGCTCCCTGCTCCTCCTACACGCTGGAATATCTCTCACAGTATTTCAGCATCACGGTGTTTTACTATAATCCCAACATCTATCCCGCCGAGGAATACGACCGCCGCGTGGCCGAACAGCGCCGCTTCATCTCGGAGCTGCCTGTGAAAAACAAGGTCTCGCTGATCGTGGCCGACTACGACCCTCAGGAATTCTACACTGCCGTAAAAGGTCTCGAGCATATCCGCGAGGGCGGAGAGCGCTGCTTTGCCTGCTACAGGCTCAGGCTCGAGGCCGCCGCAAAGCTGGCAAAGGAGATGGGCTTCGATTATTTCACGACCACCCTTTCCATCTCCCCATACAAAAACTCCCGCAAGCTCGGCGAGATCGCCTCGGAGCTTGCGGGCATATACAGCGTGAAGTCGCTGCCCTCGGATTTCAAAAAGCGCGAGGGCTTCAAGCGCTCGGTAGAGCTGTCAAAGCAGTACGGCCTCTACCGCCAGGATTACTGCGGCTGTGTTTTCTCGCAAAGGGAAAGAGAGCAGCACTGAGCTCACGCCTCAGTATCTGTTGTTTTCAAAATACTCACGGGCGTCGTCATAATCGAAGAAATCCTGATAATGATCGTAATAGAAATCTTCAAAGTTGTCATAGCCCTTTGCATTGAATATGTCACGATCCTCCACCGGTGCTGTCCTTTTCCTTGCGGCAGCAGTGGTGGTCTTTTTTTGCGTCTTGGTACCCTTCCTGTGGATATAGCAGTATTCGCCCTCGCTGTCTACCATGTTTTCACAGCCGGACTCGGCGCAGGGCCTTTCATTTGCATACTTTTCCCCAAGGACAAGAGCAAAGCCAAAAAACATGGCAGCTAATACGATCAGAAACACGAAAAGCTCCTTTATCGCTTTCATGAACTCCACGTCCTTTCACACCTGAAGCTCTTTCTCAGCGTCCGAGGTTATGACCCTGTTCTTGCCGTTCTCCTTTCCGAAGTAGAGGCGGCGGTCGGCAATGGTCAGGCCGCGTTCGTAAGACTCGCTGCCGTCGCACTGACAGACACCGAAGGTGATAGTCACATGGAAGCTCTCGCCGTCAGCCGTGAAGCGGTAGGCCGCAAGCTGTGCCCGAATGCTCTCGGCAACGCGCTCGCCCTCCTCCTCGTCACAGTCGGGAATGGCGAACAGCAGCTCCTCTCCGCCCCACCGACAGACATAGCCCTCGGTCGGAACGCTCTGCATCATTATCTTTGACACCGCCGTGATGACCTCGTCACCGCAGGAGTGGCCGTAGGTGTCGTTCACCCGCTTGAAGCCGTCCAGATCTCCCATTACGATAACATAGCTCTCCTTCTTTGCAAGTGCGGACTTTTCGATCGTCTTCAGGAAGTCGATCATCGCACGCCTGTTGAAAAGCTGCGACAGCGGATCGATCTTTGCCAGCATACTCAGCGACTCGTTCTTGTTTATCAGGTCTACCTCGTCGATGCGCTTCTTGATCTTGTATATCGTCGAGAAAATGATTATCATGAAGAACGCCACAATGCTGTTGAACAGATACATGGCCTTTGTTCCCGCCTCGGAGATATCATCGACGTAGACGGCTCGGTCATGGCTGGTGTTCATGTACACCCTCAGGGCAACGAACGCCGCGGCGCAGAGCCCGCTGATGTAAAAGGCGGTGGTGTCGTTCTTGAACGGCAGGAAAAACGGGAACGGCGTAACGCACACAACGAACATCATAAAGCCCGACTCCCACCCGACGAACAGCGTCGCCATGGATGCGTGCAGCACGATCTCGAAGATCGCAAAGCAGGCAAAGTAATTAAGCCGCTGCGGGTGTCTCGCCGTCACCACCGTGAGGTAAGTGTACAGCGCAACGCTGAAGACGTTGAACACCGCCATCTCGATTATATCGTTGAGGAAAAAGTCGATCATGAAGAAGGCGTGGATTATCAGCAGCACCAGCGCCGTCAGCCTGATAAGCCTTGGCAGCGAGAACTTGCGGTAACGCGACGCATCTATCCTCTTGCTTGCCTTCATGAGCCTTCACCTCCATAAACAACTATACATATTAATTATACATTATTAACAATTTCATAACAAGAGCAATAATAAACAAATCTTTTTTCGCCTAATTGTGCATTTTTATTCCCCCACCGCCTCCCTATCGAGCGCCCGGCAAGGCTTTGTGAGGGCTTGCTCCTCCTTCTCTATCCCTCTGACCCCCACCGTATCGCGAGGGAATTCCGACACATCACACAGTTGTGAACGAGCTTGCGAGTGCTCACGCGGACTAAAAAAACGTATCGCGAGGGAATTCCGGCACATCACACAGTTGTGAGGCGGCTTCGCCGCCGATCACGCGGCCTAAAAAAAGGGTTTACAAAAGAAGGTAAATGTGGTATAATTATATTGATATATTATGTCCGCTCGGCAAAGCGGGAAAAGGAGGAACGTTTATGCTGAAAGAAGTCAAGAATCCGTATAAGGGACGCGAGGACAATAAGGAAGCCGCAAAGGAGCTCTGCTCTCAGCTTTCTGTCCTTCAGATCAAGATGAAGGACAAGAAGCTGCCCGCCATCATCATTTTCGAGGGCTGGGGAGCCTCGGGCAAGGGTACGCTTATCGGCGATACCATCAAGCTGCTTGACCCGCGGTTCTTCAAGGTCACATCGACACTCGCCGCAAACGAGTACGAGCGCCGCTATCCGCTTATGAAGCGCTTCTGGGAGGGCATACCCGAGTACGGCAAGCTCTCTGTCATGGACCGCAGCTGGTACCAGGAGCTTGCGATCGCCCGTATCGAGGAGGACCTCTCCGAGAAGGAGTACGAGCGCAGAGTCAACAGCGTCAATACCTTCGAGCGCCAGCTCACCGACGACGGCTACCTGATAATCAAGATATTTCTGCATATTTCTAAGGAAGAGCAGAAAAAGCGCTTCGACAAGCTCGAGGAGAACGGCTCGACCAAGTGGCGCATCACCGATAAGGACAGAAAGCGCAACAAGCACTACGACAAATATTTCAAGCAGTTCGACGATATGCTTGAGCGCACCGATACCGAGTATGCCCCCTGGACAGTCATCGACGCCGAGGATAAGCTTGCCGCAAGGCGCGAGCTGTTCGACGTGCTGACAAGCCGCCTTAACGAAGCCCTCGAGGCCGAGCGCGTGCTCCCGCCCGAGAGCGATGTCTCGAAGCTCTTCAAGCTTGCGCCGACTCCGAAGCTCTCCGAGGTCGTGCTTGCCGATAAGACCGTCCCCGAGGAGGAGTACCGCGAAAGGCTCAAGGCACTTCAGAAAGAGCTCTCCAAGCTCCACGGCAAGCTCTATAAAAAGCAGATACCCGTTATCCTTGCCTTCGAGGGCTGGGACGCCGCAGGCAAGGGCGGAGCCATCAAGCGCGTAGCTTCGGCTCTTGACCCGCGAGGCTACGAGGCCGTGCCTGTCGCCGCTCCCGATATACACGAGCTGGCTCACCACTATCTCTGGCGCTTCTGGAGACGTCTGCCAAAGGACGGACATATCACTATCTTCGACCGCACCTGGTACGGCCGCGTCATGGTCGAGCGCCTTGAAAAGATAACTCCCGAAGCCCGCTGCGCTATGGCCTACCGCGAGATCAACGAGTTCGAGGAGGAGCTTTCAAAGAGCGGCGCGATCATTATCAAATTCTGGATGCAGATCGACAAGGACGAGCAGCTCAGGCGCTTCAACGACCGCATGAACACCCCCGAAAAGCGCTGGAAGATCACCGACGAGGACTGGCGCAACCGCGAGAAGTGGGACCTCTACGAAAGCGCAGTCGATGAAATGATACAGAAGACCTCTACCGTCACCGCCCCGTGGACGATAGTCGAGGGCAATGACAAGAAGTTCGCAAGGCTCAAGGTGCTGGAAACAGTGATCGAAAGAATAAAGAAGGAGCTGTGACAGCCCCGACGGCTCGGTCGGCAGCGGCTTCTTCCGTGACATAAATCAGAAAGCTGTGATGTATAATGGATAAAAGAAGAATAGCTGCCGCTCTGCTGGCGGCTGCGATGCTGGCAGGCTGCGGCGAAACAGCGGACAGCGAGGACGACCTTATGATAAGAGCCTCGGTGGATCATACCGCTGCGACCTCCGAGACCTCCCTGCCTCTGATGACAGAAACGATCACCAAGGAGACAACTATGTCCGAAAAGCCAACCGAGACCACCACCGAGTCCTCGACGACTGCCACCACTAAGAAAACCACCACGACCACAGAAGCCACTACCACGACCGTGACCACTACCACAGCTCCCGAGACAACAACGCCGCCGCCCGAGACGACGACACTTCCGCCGACGGAGACCACGACCACGACCGAAGCCACGGCGGCTCCGGCAAAAACAGAGGCCGCCGAGACAAAGCCTGCCGCCCCGAAGGAGATCAAAGCCGCCAGCTTTATGGTCGCCACGACCCTCGGCTCGACCAGCATCACCTGGGACGCCGTTGACGGCGCCAAGGGCTATACGGTCTGTGTCCGCCGCTCGAAGGACGGCGAGTGGGAGGAGCTTGCAAGCACTAAAAAGACCTCCTGGTCAACGGACGAGTTCGGTCGTAACAAAAGCTATGCCTTCACCGTCAAGGCCTACACCGAAAAGGACGGCAAGCGCACCTACGCCAAAAAGAACGAGGTCAGCGAGTTCCCGTACCTGACGCAGAAAAACGGCGTCACCTACGTTGACGGCCTGCTGCTGGTCAACAAGACCTATCCCCTGCCGCAGAGCTATGCTCCCGGCGGCCTGACCCCCGAGACGAACGCAGCCTTCGAGGAGATGCGCAAGGGCGCCGCCAAGGACGGCGTGTCGCTCTGGGTCTGCTCGGGCTACCGCTCTTACGCTTATCAGTCCACCCTCTACTGGAACTACGTTGCCCGCGACGGCTCTCAGACCTCCGCCGACCGATATTCCGCCCGCCCGGGACACAGCGAACACCAGAGCGGCCTCTGCGCCGACCTCAACTGGGCAAGCAGATATTTCAACGGATCCCCCACAGCCATCTGGATACAGAACAACTGCTGGAAGTACGGCTTCATAATCCGCTATCCCGAGGGCAAGGAGGACATCACGGGCTATAACTACGAGTCCTGGCACGTCCGCTTTGTCGGAAAGGAAATGTCCAAGCTGCTCACCGAGAGCGGCCTGACCCTTGAAGAATACTACGGCCTGACCTCAAAGTATAACTACTGACGAAGGGAGGACGAGAAATGAAGCTTCTGATAAAAAAGCTCCGCGCGGGGGCTGTCGTGCCTAAACGAGCCACAAGCGGCAGCGCAGGCTACGACCTGTCCGCCTGTCTTGACGAGCCGCTGACCATTCCCGCGGGCGGCACCGTGAAAGTTCCCACAGGGCTTTCCTGCGCCCTGACAGGAGAGGGCTCCGACGCCGCAGTGCTGCTGATCTATGCACGCTCGTCAACAGCGACCAAGAAGGGTCTGGCGCCTGCAAACTGCGTAGGTGTTGTTGACACGGACTACCGCGGCGAGATACTCGTCGCTCTGCACAACCACTCGGGCGAGCCCCGAACCATTGAGCCCTCCGAGCGCATCGCTCAGCTGGTGATAACCCCCATTCTTCTCCCCGAGGTGGAAGAGTCCGACGCTCTCCCCGAGACCGAACGCGGCACAGGCGGCTTCGGATCTTCGCGGTGCTAAGGGCGCACGGCCCGATTCGTGAGATCGGCGGCAAGCCGCCTTACAACTGTGTGATGTGAGGGGGCTCCCTCGCGATACGGTGGTACGAAGAAAGAATCAGTGGGAGGAAAACGCCCGCGCAGGGCTTCTCTGACCCCTGATCTCTGACCTCTATTTAACATCTGACATCTAAAAGAAAAAGGCCCTGCTCAAAACCGAGCGGGGTCTTTCCCTTTAAGCTATATGATAAATGGAGAAAAAATAATATGTGGTCGGGAGCTTGGGTCATCTTGCCTGTCTGAGTGTTGTCTCCGATCGGCGGCAGCAGCGAGGTGTTGAAGGCAGTGTGCCTTCGGCTGCCGCTATATCTATACATTTATCAGAAATACCCTTGCACTGCTCGCGCTTTTGCGTTGCCTCGTGCCCAGGTGTCCCTCTGACCTGTTGTTAATATATTACCTCTTATTTGTGACAGATTTATGATAGTATGATAAAAACTGTCTGTGTATTTTTGGGGCTCAGGTGATGCTGAAGCTCAGGGTCACCTTTCCCGCGTAGCTGCCCTTGAGTGTGAAGGTCGCCTTTGCGGTGCCCTTTGCGTTGTTGTTCGTAAAGGCAACAGTATAGTCCTTGCCCTCGGTGAGAGCCTGCCCCTTATATTTAAGCACCAGCTTCGGGGTCACGGGCGAGCCCTTATAGGTGATGGTCTTGGGCTTTGTCACCTTGCAGTCGGCCGCTCTGACGATTGTCTTCTTGGTGATGGTGTAGCCGAACTTCGCAGCGCCGCTGTACTTGCCCTTGAGCTTGATGTGAGCGTAGGCCTTGCCGCACTTGATGTTGTCCGTGTACTTTGTGACGTCGTAATCCTTGCCCTTGACGAGCTGCTGCCCCTTGTAGCTCACTGTGAACTCGGGCTTGACCTCCTTGCCTGTGTAAGCGCAGTAGGAGCATATCGACGCCTTGCAATCCGAGGCCTTGACCGCGATGGGCGCAGTGATCGTAAAGTTCTTTGTGATCGAGCCCTTGTAGTCGCCCATGCCGCTGATCGACACGGTGGCCTTGCCTGCCTTAACGTTATCCCTGTAAGTCAGCATATAGTCCTTGTCCTTTTTCAGGGTCTTGCCGCCGTACTTTGCTGTCACGGCAGGAGTCTTCGCCTTGCCGTCGGCGTAGTATTCGGAGGCAGCAAGAGTAACGCTGCACTTTGAAATATCCGTCTGCGGCTTTGCGATGCGGAACATCACCGTGAAGCTTCCGTCGTAGTCGCCCTTGCCCACAACGCAGACCGCTGCGTAAGAGCCGACCTCGGTGTTGTTTTTGTAGGTCACGGTGTAGTCCACGCCCTTGTTCAGGGTCTTGCTTCCGTCCTTGATGGTGATAGCTGGCGTCTTCGGCTTTCCGTCATAGGTGTAGGTGGAATGTGAAAGCGTATAGGTACACTTGTTTATACTCTTTGTCGCCTTGGAGATCGTAAAGGTCTTCGAGGTGCTGCCGCTGTAGCTGCCCTTGCCCGTGATCGTCACAGTCGCGGTGCCGACGTTTGTGTTGTTTTTATAGCTGACGGTGTAGTCCGTTCCCTTGACAAGCCTCTTGGTGCCGTCGCTGACGGTGACCGTCGGGGTCTTCGCCTTGCCGTCGCACTTGTATGAGCTCTGAGAAAGGCCGATCTTGCACTTCGAGATCGGGGTGGTCTTTGGCGCAGATGAGCTGTCCGTTCCCGCATTGTAGAATTTTATCGTATAGTTCAGAGCCGCGGGCTTCCCCGAAGTGTCGGTAAGCCCCGTAACGCTGACGGTGTAATCGCCCGTGAGAGCCTTGCCATTCACAAAGTCGGGCGCCTTATAGCAAAGATAAGTTCCGCCGTAGAAGCTGCCTCCAGCTCCAAGGCTCAGGCCGCCGTTGGCTGCTGTGCGGGTGTAGGTCTTTCCTCCGCCCTTGATGGTCAGTTTGACATTGCTCAGGCTGCTGACCCTGAGCTTTGCGGGATTGAGCTGCACGTCCCACATAGCATTTGAGTCCCAATCGACCATCTCGGCAGGCATATATCCCGCCGACGGGAAGGTCGCAGCCGCCTCCTTCATCTTGTTTGTTCCGGTATTGGCATAGCCGAGGGCGACGCCGTTCGAGTAGCCGAAATACATGGTGTTGTAGGTCGGGTTAAGAAGCGTCATCCTGTGGCCGATAGGGTACTGGGGAGACTGATTGTTTGCCTCGCTCACCCATGTGAAGCCCAGCCCCGCGGGTGACGAGCCCTCAGCAAGTATCCAGTTTACACAGTTCTTACCCTCGTTCCAGAGCGCCTGGCTCATGCCCGCAGGCTTGACGTTCGCCGCAGTGAAAACATGGGCGAAGTTGTTGGGAGTGCTCCTGACAAGGGCGCCCTTCTGATAGGTGCTGCCCGTCTGTGCCGTGATGGTCGAAAGCCCCGCCAGCGTTCTGTAAATGTTGATGCTGTTCTCTATCGCCTTCAGGGTATCGGCCGTTATCTCGCCCTCGTACCAGCCGCCCGTGACCGAGGGCGCCTTGCCGCTCTTGTAGTAGGTGCCTTCAAAGCCCTCGCGGTAGGTCCCGACCGTCTCGGCGGTGTACTTCTTCCAGAGTGCCGTCACCTTTGCCTTGGTCAGCGCCTTGTAGGTCGCGGAGCTGTTAAGGTCGTAGGTCGTGGTCTGGGCTGCGTCCGCCACGGTGATGTTCATCGGCACCGCCGAAAAAATGCCGCTCTCGCCTACAGGCACCGCCAGCGTTCCCGTTGTCAGCATAAGCGCCATCAGCGCCGCCGCTGCCTTCTTGTTTATCCTTCTTGTTGTTTTCTGTTCTTTCATTTTGTTTTCCTCCGTTTTCGTTTTGTTTGTCCTTTCATGATTCTATATTTTTCATTCTGTTTCCACAGCCGTGTGAGCCGTTGCGACTTGCCTCCTTTCCCTCACGCTGCTTCGGCCATTTATCAGTATCCCATCTGCTGCATCCACTGTGCCTGATCGTTGTACCACTGATCCTGCTGAAAGCCGTTGTTGTACCAGTCCATCATGCGCTGCGCGTTGTCACGGAACTGCTGCTCCGACGCCTGCTTTCTCTCGTTGTACTCCTGCTGCATCTGCTGAACTCTTTCGTCATACAGCTGCTGCATATTCTGAACAGGCGCCTGCTCGGGCTGTGTCTCGGGCTCTGCTTCGGGCTGCTTCTCTTCTTCCTTCTCGGGCTTGGGCTCAGCTTCGGGCCGGGTCTCTTCTGCCTGCTCGGGCTCTGCTTCCGCCTCCTCGGATCCGGGCTCGGCCTGCTGCTCGGCGGGAGCAGCCACCTTGGCTTCCGCGCTTTCGCTTGACGCAAAGACCTCCGCCGTTTTTTCTTCCTCGGCCTCAAAGCATTCCGCGTCCGCCTCGGAGACGAGCTCCGTCCTCGGCTTTTTTATCTCTGTGTCCTCAACATTCGAGCAGCCCGCCATTGCTGCTCCCATAATGATCGCTGCTGCTATGATGATCGCCTTTTTCATTTTCTTTTCCTCCCTGAGAAGTGTTTTTCGTTCGGGGCTCTTGCCCTTTCTGTTTGTTAGAGCGTTCGGAGCGGAAAACGGTTTAATTTTAATTGTAAACGTTTTGTGAACAAGGCTTTTTCTTCGGCTGACGTCACAATGCACAAGCAGGGCAACTATATTTTGTGCAAAAAGGTAATTTTTCGGATAGTTATGTACAAAATGTTGACTAAATAATAATGATTGTGTTATAATTTATAGTGTATAATGCTGTGCATTCGGGACAGCTTTGAACAGCATCAAAACAACCTATGGCTGCATAGGAACTGGAGGTCAGAAATGGAAAAGCAATTTGATTACGGCAGCTACGCCGGATACCGCGAAACAGTGCGGACGCTGAATACCAACCTGAAAAGCCTGCTCGGCCTGAGCGAGGAGATATCTCTCGTCAACACCGCAAATTCCATCAGGGAGACCATCGAAAAGAGCGAGGCCGACCACTTTGAGGTCGCCATTGTGGGCGAGTTCAAGCGCGGCAAGAGTACCCTCATCAATGCCCTGCTGGGTCAGGAGGTGCTGCCTGCGGACGTTCTTCCCGCTACCGCAACGCTGAACCGCGTCACCTACAGCGAGGAGCCCTATGTGCAGGTGGAATATAAAAACGGAAAGAGCGAAAGAGTCGATATCGACCAGCTGGAGAACTATGTCACCAAGCTTACCGCCGAGGCCGAGGAAAAGGCCGAGACCGTCAAGGAGGCCACCGTTTATTATGACACCGAGTTCTGCAAGAACAACGTGGACATCATCGACACCCCGGGCCTCAACGACGACGAGCAGATGACGAACGTCACCCTCTCCATACTGCCGAAGATCGACGCCGCCGTCTTTGTTATCAGCGCAAATTCGCCCTTCTCCCAGTTCGAGAAGGACTTCCTCGAAAAGAAGATGCTCACCTCCGACGTGGGCAGGATAATCTTCGTCGTGAACTGCTTCGGCACCTTCTCCGAGGAGGACGAGACCAAGATCGTCGAGACCGTAAGGACGCGCATCACCAAGTACGTCATGGACAAGGCCAAAAAGGTAATGGGCGAGGACAGCCGCGAGTTCGCTGCGTACAAGAGAAAGATCGGCACTCCCCGCGTTATCGGCGTATATGCAAAACGCGCCCTCACCGCAAAGAAGATCGAGGATACAGGCCTGCTCAAGGATTCCAATTTCCCCGAGTTCGAGAAGGCGCTGGAAACGATACTCACCAAGGAGCGAGGCGTCATCGCCCTCCAGATACTTACAAACAAGATCACCAATTCGGGCACCGAGATACTCCGCTCTGTGGTAATGCAGGAGAATGCCCTGATGATGGCCAACGACGAGTTCATGGAGAAGTACGACAAGGCCATCAGCGAGATAGATGACATAAGAAACAAGAAGAGACAGGAATTCGTTAAGATCAACGAGTCCGCCAACCACGTTTTCGCAGACCTCAAGCCCGTGCTGGACAGCTACTGGACAAATATCGAGGCCGCCGCTATGGAGGTCATCGACAACTACCCCATGTCCTCCGACGACTTCAAGAAGGATCAGCTGAAGGTAGTTACCGCAAAGCTTACCGACAAGATAAGAGAATCTATCGAGGTCAGAGCCTCTCTGATCTGCGAGCAGATACAGAACGCCATCAACGTTGCCATCAGCGTCGAGGCCGACAGATTGCAGGGCTTTGAGAACGAGTTCTTCGAGTCCGTCGCCAGGATCCAGCAAATGTTCACCCTCTCCGACCGTGTGTCTAAAAACGGCAGCGGCATCGACAAGGGCATCGGCGCAGCTTTCGGCTCGTTCGGCTTCGGCGGAGCGTTCCTCGGCTTCCGCGAGGCAGGCGTAAAGGGCGCCCTGCTCGGCTTCGGAACAGGCTTCGCCAGCTTCTCCGCGATCTTCTTCACAACCTTCCTCAGCCTCTCGCCCGCATGGCCGGTGGCTCTGATGATAATGGCAGTTTCAGGCCTCGGCGGCACCTTTATCGCAGGCCTGTCGATCGACAAGTTCCTCGTAAACGAGAGAATAGACAAATATAAGACCAACTTCAAAAATCAGGTCAAGAAGCAGTTCCATGAAATGAGGATCACCAACGACTTCACCGAGACAGTCAGACGTCAGGTGTTCTCGGCGTTTGAAGGCCTCAAGACCAAGATCGAGAACGAGACCGAGATAATCCTCCGCGATACTCAGGAGACCCTCGACAACCTCAACGCGCTCAAGACCGAGAAGAACGACCTTTCCGAGAAGGAAATGGAGCGCCTGCACGGCATCGCCGAATCCGCAAGCGCTATCGTTTCCGATGCCTATGCGCTGAGAAAGGCACTCTCCGACACAAGCGAGCCCGCAGAGGCATCGTGAGCTTAGTTGTCGCTTATTTCACAGAATTTAGCTTTTAGGAGGTAACCTGATGAGTGGATCTTTAGAGAATGTCAATCCGCTTTTGCAGATCGACACAGGATTTCGCTCATATCTTAACGCATATACACGCTCGTTCCAGAACCATGTGGTCGGCGGCCAGCTCGACTACGCCTTCGAGTCCGACTTTGCCGTAAGGCAGAAGATAATCGGCCTCGGCGGCTGGAGCAAGCTGGCAAAGGCCATCAATTCAACCGACATCTCGGCCGAGGCGAAGCACCTGTTCATGAAGTGTGACCAGGCAGGCGCC
Organism: uncultured Clostridia bacterium; assembly: GCA_946533615.1. Taxonomy (GTDB): domain Bacteria; phylum Bacillota; class Clostridia; order Oscillospirales; family Ruminococcaceae; genus FB2012. Next base: position 2,421 of record CAMNBY010000295.1, on the reverse strand, counting down.
CTCAAATATCCAGAGATATATGAGATCGTCAAAAAATGTGCGGAAAGACTTGAGCTCAATCTTCCCATAGTATTTATCAGAAACGACATAGAAAAACCGCTGGTGTATTCCATCGCCAGCGACCTTATCGAGCCCTGCATCGTGCTCAGCGAGTGGACGGTCAAGACCTGCTCGCCCGATGAGCTAACGCTCCTGATCGGCAGCGAGTGCGGCAGGATCCAGAACAACCATTCCGTTTTCAACTGGGCCTTTACTTACCTTAATTATAACAAGAACGTCTACGTTCCGGCCGAGCGCTCCTACAAGGCGGCAGTGAACAACCAGCTGGTGTGCTCCCTCGTGGAGTGGATCAGGTTCGCAGATATCACCGCCGACCGCGCAGGCATGATCTGCCTCGACGAGCCGGGACGTTTCTGCGAGATCGTCTGCTCAATGTATCACAGAGGCTTCATCGACTTCTACGGAAGAACGTCGAACAGCCTGAACGCCGCAAAGCTCGGCGGCATCAGCGAAGGCTACGCCGCCCAGCAGGCAAGAGCCCTGCGCTCGGATTCCTCTCTCTCAGAGCTTGAAAAAAGGATACTTGCGTCCGCGGAATTCCTGACCTGCGAGGCGCTGTTCCAGTGGCGACGCGACATCGGCAAGCCCGAGCGCTCTGTGATGACCACACAGAACTGCGACGTCCGCGCCTCAATGATAATCGGAACGGGAGGGCAGTGACATGGATAATTTCAACAGTAACGCTGCCTATAACGATATAGAAGCAATAAGACAGAAAATGCGCACCCTGATGGAGGACACCGAGATCGCAGGAGTCCTCGGCAGCGACTTCATCAAGGAGCTCCGCGAGTGGGACGGCATCATCGAAAAGCGCTCGGGCGAACCCTTTACGCTCGTCATACTCGGCGAGTTCAAGCGCGGAAAGAGCACAATAATCAACGCCCTGCTCGGCAAGGAGCTCGCGCCCTCGAATGTCTCCCCCGAGACCTACACCATCAATGAGATCTCATATTCGGCGATCCCGAAGGTCGAGGCCGTGCTCGAGAACGGCGACAGAAGAATGCTCACCTTCAAGGACATCACCCGCGACAGGCTGAAGATAAAAATGCGCCTCTATCCCTCAAAGATAGCCTACCTTGACATCAAGGACAACGCCGAGATACTCAAGGAAATGCGCATCGTGGACACCCCCGGGCTCTCGGATCTCGAGGATCTGGACAGAGTGGTAACAGAGTATCTTGTGAACGCCGACGCGATCATGTACGCCACCTCCAGCCTGCTGCCCTTCTCGGAGACCGAGCAGGTGTATCTGGCAAGCCACGTCCAGCCGCAGCGCTTCGGTATGCTCTATGTGCTGGTGAATATGATCGACGCCCTCGGCACAAAGCAGGACGTTGACAAGATAATGCGCCGCTTCCAGCGCATCTCGGAACAGATCGTGCCCAACGCCTTTGTCTACGGCATCAGCGGCTATGACGAGCTGATGCGCAAAACAGGCGGCGAACGCCCCGAGGACAAGGGCACCCGCGAATTCTACGAGACCCAGTTCTTAAAATTCGAGCTCTCGCTAAAGCGGGATATAATAATGCAGAAGGACGTTATCCGCACCAAGCGCGTGTTCACTATGGCAGAGAACATGGTTGCCGAGACCTACGCCAAGCTGAGAATGCTTGCCGACATGGCCGAGATGGACGCCAAGGTGCTCGAGGACAAGACACGCGACTTTGACGAGCAGTGCTCGCAGCTTGCAGAGGCTCTCGCCGAGTGCAAGCCAAAGCTGCACCTTAACATCATCGAGATGCAGCAGGAGGCCGAAAAGTGGATGTATGAATTCTTCGCCAAGCTGAGGCAGAGCATGATCGAGTGCCGAGCCAAGGACGAGAACGGCGAGGACATCTATCCCCCCGAGGACATCGAGAAGCATTTCTATTCCTACCTTATGGAAAAGGTGGGCGAAGCCTACCGCACCTGCATCGAGTGCCACAGAGCGCGTATCAACGAATTTGTGGTGAACCTCAGCCGCGACCTCGCAAGAAGGCTCGGCATCAAGGATCTCTCGGACGCCGTCAAGAACTCCGGCACCGACCGCCTTATGCGCTCAATGAACACAAACGTCACCCGCTCGGTAATGAGCGTCAAGATGTTCGGCACCAGCGAGACCTTCCCGCCTGCCGCAATGAGCGTGTTCAGCAAGATCTTCACCAAGAAGAAGCAGACCGACATCATCGACATCGCCCTTGAAAACTACGACGAGATAAGAATAAACATCGTCAACGACATCAAGAACGTTTATCAGGATCTGGAGGTCAAGAGCCTGCAGCGCCTCGACGACATCTACCACCATCAGGCAGAGGTCGGCAAGGAGGCTCTCAATCAGGCCCAGCAGATGCTCGTAAGCTTCGACGAGAAGACCATCGGCGA
>CAMNBY010000294.1 GCA_946533615.1 uncultured Clostridia bacterium | reverse complement strand
TGCCCCATCAAAAAAAGTATCAAAAAAGAGACAAGGACGCCGAAGTGTTTAGCTTCGAGACGTCCTTGCCTCTATGCTTTGTATTATACACCCCTTTTCACCGTTTGTCAAGCACGTTTTTTACAAATATCTGCATTTTAAGCAGCAGAAACTTGCAAAAATGTCACAAATTTGCATAATGCTATTGACAGAAATGAATTTCTGAGATATAATACTTGCAAGTTCTTAATATTTGATGAGCAACGGCGTTCATTCGGCTCTGCACTCTCCGAGGTGCAGGGCCGGTGGGCGCTTTATGCTTTTAGAAGCAAGAATTTAGAAACAAGAAGCAAGAAAAAAGCTCCCGCGCCGAAGGCGCACCATGTCTTGCCTCTTGCATCTGAAAGCGATAAAAGGAGAGATCAGTATGAAACTTGAAGGAGAAGTAAGGATACCGTCGGGCTGTGCGATCGCGGCAGTGATCTCGAGAGAGGGCAAGGGCATCACGGGCGACATTATATATAACGCGATGAAGCCCATGCACGACCGCTCGAACGGACTTGGCGGCGGCTTTGCAGCCTACGGCATCTATCCGGAGTACAAAGAGCTGTTCGCCTTTCACATCTTCTTTGACCACCGCTCGACCCGCAAGGACTGCGAGGCCTACCTGAAGGAGCGCTTCGAGATCGTAAAGGGCGAGCTGATACCCACGCGCAAGATCCCTCAGATCACCGACGAGCCTATCATCTGGAGATACTTCGTCCGCCCCCTGTCCTCGATGCTAACCTCAGAGCAGGTCGATGAGAACGAATTCGTCGCCCGGACGGTGATGAAGATAAACACCGGCATGAAGGGCGCCTACGTTTTTTCAAGCGGCAAAAACATGGGCTGCTTCAAGGCCGTCGGCTACCCGGAGGACGTGGGCGTGTTCTACAAGCTGGAGGAATACGAGGGCTACTCCTGGACGGCTCACGGCCGCTATCCGACCAACACCCCCGGCTGGTGGGGAGGCGCTCACCCGTTCTCGCTGCTCGACAGCTCGGTCGTGCATAACGGCGAGATCTCGTCCTACGATGCCAACCGCCGCTTTATAGAAATGTTCGGCTATAAATGCACCTTGCAGACCGACACCGAGGTCATCACCTATATCCTCGATTACCTTATCAGGCGGCAGGGACTCACGCTCGCAGAGGCTGCCTCTGTCATAGCGGCTCCGTTTTGGTCAACGATAAACGCAAAGCCCGAAAAGGAAAAAGAGAAGCTGACATATCTTCGGACGGTGTTTCCCAGCCTGCTCATCACGGGGCCGTTCTCTATCGTCTACGGCTGGAACGGCGGCTTGATGGCGCTCAACGACCGCCTGAAGCTCCGCTCGATGATAACGGCTGAAAAGGACGACCGCGTCTTCATCGCCAGCGAGGAGGCCGCCGTCAGGGTAATGGAGCCCGAGGCCGAAAAATTCTATGCTCCCGCAGGCGGCGAGCCTGTCATAGTCAGGGTCAAGGAGGGTAAATTCTGATGAGAGATCATTTTATATATCCCGAATTTGAGGTAGAGAGAAACAAGGACAGGTGCATCTCCTGCCGCGTCTGTGAGCGTCAGTGTGCCAACGAGGTGCACCGCTTTGATCCGGAGCTTGGTCTTATGCTCTCGGACGAGACAAAGTGTGTGAACTGTCAGCGCTGCGTGTCGCTGTGTCCCACCCGTGCGCTGAAGATAGTGAAAAGCGACTGCCGCCTGCGCGAAAACGCCAACTGGTCGGACGAGACGATCAAGGAGATCTACAAGCAGGCCAACAGCGGCGGTGTGCTGCTTTCCTCGATGGGTAATCCAAAGCCGCTCCCTGTCTACTGGGACAGGATACTGATAAACGCCTCACAGGTAACAAATCCGCCTATCGACCCGCTGCGCGAGCCGATGGAGACAAGAGTGTTCCTCGGTAAGAAGCCCGATAAGGTCCGCCGCGACAGCGAGGGAAATCTTATCACCGATATTGCCCCGCAGCTCGAGCTCTCGATGCCCGTGATGTTCTCGGCTATGAGTTACGGCTCTATAAGCTACAACGCCCACGCCTCGCTCGCAAGGGCTGCGACCGAGCTGGGCATCTGCTACAACACAGGCGAGGGCGGCCTCCACGAAGACTTCTACGTTTACGGGCCGAACACCGTGGTACAGGTCGCGTCGGGACGCTTCGGAGTTCACAAGAATTACCTTGAGGCCGCCGCCGCTGTAGAGATCAAGATGGGTCAGGGCGCAAAGCCGGGCATCGGCGGACATCTCCCCGGAACAAAGATCGTCGGGGATATATCCCGCACCCGAATGATACCAGAGGGCTCCGACGCGATCTCGCCTGCGCCGCATCACGATATTTATTCCATCGAGGATCTGCGCCAGCTGGTGTTCTCGCTGAAGGAAGCGACCGAGTACAAAAAGCCCGTGATCGTCAAGGTCGCGGCTGTGCATAACATCGCGGCGATCGCCAGCGGCATCGCAAGAAGCGGCGCGGATATAATCGCTATCGACGGCTTCCGCGGCGGCACGGGCGCAGCTCCGACCCGTATCCGCGACAATGTGGGTATTCCTATCGAGCTTGCGCTTGCGGCTGTTGACCAGCGCCTGCGTGACGAGGGCATACGCAATAACGTTTCACTTGTTGTCGGCGGAAGTGTCCGCTCCGCGGCAGATGTGGTCAAGGCCGTCGCTCTCGGCGCCGATGCGGTTTACGTTGCAACGGCGGCACTGCTGGCGCTTGGCTGTCATCTCTGCCGCACCTGCCAGAGCGGCAAGTGCAACTGGGGCATAGCGACCCAGCGCCCAGACCTTGTGAAGCGCCTTAATCCCGACATCGGTTCGCGCAGGCTGGTGAACCTTATGGACGCCTGGCGCCACGAGATCAAGGAGCTCATGGGCGGCATGGGCATCAACTCCATCGAGAGCTTGCGCGGAAACAGGCTGATGCTCAGGGGCGTGGGTCTTACTGAGAAGGAGCTGGAGATCCTCGGGATCTCCCACGCAGGCGAATGAGGAGGCATTAAGATGAAAAGAGTATATGTAAATGAAGAATGGTGCCTCGGCTGTCACCTCTGCGAGTACAACTGCGCCTTTGCAAACTCGGGGCTCGACGACATGGTCAAGGCTCTCAAGGGCAAGCCGATCTTCCCGAGGGTGCATATCGAGGAGGACAGCGGCATACACTTTGCTGTTTCCTGCCGCCACTGCAAGGACCCCCTCTGCGTCAAGAGCTGCATTGCCGGTGCGATCAGCATCGAGGACGGCGTGATAAAGATCGACAAGGAAAAATGCGTGGGCTGCCTGACCTGTGTGCTGGTGTGCCCCTACGGAGCGGTTGCTCAGGGGCCGACAGGTGCAGCCCAGAAGTGCGAGCTTTGTATGCAGAACAGCTGCGGGGCTCCTGCCTGTGTGGCGGGCTGCCCGAACAACGCGATAGTTTATGAGGAGAGGTGAGGGAAATGAGCGAGTATCTTATCATCGGGAACGGCACCGCAGCCGTCGGCTGCATCGAAGGCATACGCAGCCGCGACAGCGAGAGCAGCATAACCGTCATATCCGCGGAGGAGCATCACGTTTACTCCCGTCCGCTGATCTCCTATTATCTTGAGGGCAGGACAGACCTGAAAAGAATGCTCTACCGCCCCGAGGATTTTTACAAGAAAAACAAGGTCAAGCTGATCTTCGGCAGGGCGGCAAAGCTTGATATGAAAAAGCACACCGTCACACTCGCAGACAAGCAGAAGCTGAGCTTCGACAAGCTCTGCCTCTGCACGGGCTCTTCGCCTTTTGTGCCAAAGTTCGAGGGGCTCGAGACCGTAAAGAAGCGCTTCACCTTCATGACCCTTGACGACAGCCTTGCCCTCGAAAAAGCCCTGACACCCGAAAGCCGCGTGCTGATCGTGGGAGCAGGCCTCATCGGACTTAAATGCGCAGAGGGCATCGCGCAGCGCGTCGGCTCGATCACCGTCTGTGACCTTGCCGACAGGGTGCTTTCGTCTATCCTTGACACCGACTGCGCCGCAGTCATGCAGCAGCATCTCGAGCAGCACGGCATAAGCTTCATGCTCGGCGACACGGCTGTGCGTTTTGACAGAAACACGGCTTTCATGAAAAGCGGCGCCGAGGTCGGCTTTGATATACTGGTGCTCGCGGTCGGAGTCAGAGCCGAGACAGCCCTTGCCGCCCAGGCAGGCTGCGAGGTGAACAGGGGAGTCATCATCGACGAGAAAATGCAGACCTCTGTCCCCGACATCTTCGCTGCCGGCGACTGCTCCGAGGGCTTTGACAGCTCCACGGGCAGCAGGCGGGTGCTGGCGATCCTCCCCAACGCCTATATGCAGGGCAGGACGGCAGGCATCAACATGGCAGGCGGCGGCAGCTCCCTTACCGACCTGATACCTATGAACTCGATCGGCTTCTTCGGGCTGCACTGTGCCACGGCAGGCGCCTACCCCGACGACGCCGAGGTCTTCGAGGACAGAACGGGCGGCATCAGGCGGCTGTATGTCAAGGACGGCAGGCTCTGCGGCTTCATCGTCATCGGCGACGTGAACAGGGCAGGCATCTACACCTCCCTTGTCCGCGAGAAGACCTTCATTGATGAGGAAAATATTGACAAATTGAAAAAATTTCCGTCTCTGGCAGTATTTTTGCCCGAGACCCGTAGAAAAAAGCTTGGAGGTGTGGTATAATGAATATCAATGCGACAGGCCTCGACTACCGGGAGCTCAACGAGACTCTCCGTCAGGCACGGGGCAGCTGCACAGTCACCGATTGCCTTGGGCAGCGGTTCCTTGCAGCAGGCATATCCGACAAGACCGTAACGGTCAGCGGCATTCCCGGCAACGCCCTCGGGGCTTATCTTAACGGAGCCAAGATCGAGGTCATGGGCAACGCTCAGGACGCCGTGGGCGACACCATGAACGACGGTACTATCGTTATCCACGGCAACGTGGGAGATGCAGTGGGCTACGCCATGAGAGGCGGCCGCATCTACGTTCAGGGCGATGCAGGCTACCGCGCAGGCATACACATGAAGGCCTACAAGGACAAGCAGCCCGCGCTTGTTATCGGCGGCAGGGCAGGCAGCTTTCTGGGTGAATATCAGGCAGGCGGCACGATCATTGTCCTCGGCCTGACGGACAGCGACAGACCGATCGTCGGCAACTTCCCCTCGACGGGAATGCACGGAGGCAAGATGTTCCTTCGCTCCGACTGCAAGGGGATACACTTTCCGCATCAGGTACACACCCACACCGCCGACAGCGCCGAGCTTGAAGAGATCGCCCATTATCTCAGGCGGTTCTGCTTCTACTTCGGCCGCGACTTATCCGAGCTGCTCGACCACACCTATACGGTCGTGATGCCTGACAGCCGCAACCCCTACAGGCAGATGTATGTGGCTAATTAGCCAACCGATCGTCGGCCGATAAAGAACAGTCTATTATCCGTATATGAGCCACGGGACCCGGGAGGGCCCGGTGGCTTTGTGCGGTTCCTGCAATACTTGCAGCACTGACGGCTCTGACGAAAGGAAGAGCCGCGAAAGACGGAGGAGAGATATATGAATTACACACCCGAAGAAATACTTGAATACTGTGCAGAGGAGGACGTCAAGTTTATCCGCCTTGCCTTCTGCGATGTCTACGGCAGGCAGAAGAATATTTCGATCATGCCCTCGGAGCTGAAACGTGCTTTCGCTCAGGGCATCGGCTTTGATGCCTCGGCGGTCAGGGGCTTCGGAAACGAGAGACGCTCCGACCTGCTGCTTTTCCCCGATCCGAACACCCTGTCGGTGCTTCCGTGGAGACCCGAGCACGGGCGTGTGGTCAGGCTGTTCTGTACAATCAGAAACCCCGACGGCTCGGCCTTTGAGTGCGACACACGCAGCCTGCTGATAAGGGCTGTGGAGGAGGCAAAGGCAGCAGGGCTCGAATTCTCCTTCGGCTCGGAGCTGGAGTTCTATCTCTTCAAGCTTGACGAGCACGACAACCCCACGACTATCCCATACGACAGCGCAGGCTATATGGACATAGCCCCCGACGACAAGGGCGAGAACATACGCCGCCAGATCTGCCTGACGCTCGAGAAAATGGGCATTGCTCCCGAGAGCTCTCACCACGAGGAAGGCCCCGGTCAGAACGAGATCGACTTCCGCTACGGCGATGCTCTCCGTGCTGCCGACGATGCAATGGCCTTCCGCACCGTGGTCAAGACAGTGGCTCACGCCAACGGCCTCTTCGCGGACTTTTCGCCCAAGCCCCTTGCGGACAGACCCGGCAGCGGCTATCATATCAATCTTTCGGTGAAGGACGACCGCAACCACATTATCCTGCCTGCGGTGATGGCAGGGATAATGGAGCACATCAGGGCGCTTACCGTCTTTCTTGACCCCTGCGAGCAGTCGTATAAAAGGCTCGGCTCGAACAAGGCGCCAAGGTTCATTTCGTGGTCGGGCGAGAACCGCTCTCAGCTGATACGCATACCCGCAGCTCAGGGCGAGTACAGGAGGGCGGAGCTGCGCTCTCCCGACCCGACAGCGAACCCCTACCTTGCCTTTGCCCTGCTGATCTATGCCGGACTTTACGGCTACAGCAACGGGCTCTATCTGCCGCCTGTGGCGGACATCGACCTGTTCTCGGCGGACAAGAGCGTGACCGACAGCTTCGACACCCTTCCCGCAAGCCTTTCCGAAGCGAAGAAGGCCGCAAGGGAAAGCAGCTTCATCAGCCGTCACCTGCCCGAGCGGGTGATCCGCATCTACTGTGATTAAGGAGGTCGGTGCTGTGAAACTGAAACAGCGGCGTTACAGCCTGCTGATAGTGTCGGCGCAGCCAAAGTTCAACGAGGCGCTGCTGTCTCTTACCGGCGGACGGGACTGTTATGACTGCGACCTTGAAACAGGAGTTGGCGCTGCAAAGCGCAGGCTCACTGACAGGGAATACGATATTATCCTGATAAACGCACCGCTTCCCGACGATGACGGCATAAGGCTTGCCATTGACCGTTCCTCGGCAAGGAACTGTGCGGTGCTGCTGCTCGTGAAAAGCGAGTATTACCCCGAGATCTTCGAGCAGGTCTGTCCCTACGGCGTTTACACCCTGCCGAAGCCGTCCTCGCGGCAGCTTGTGTCGCAGGCCTTCGACTGGCTCGAAAGCACACGCGAGCGGCTGCGGCGGCTTGAAAAGAAGTCTGTCTCCCTCGAGGACAAGATGACCGAGATACGTCTTGTGAACAGAGCTAAGTGGGTGCTTATCTCGGAGCAGGGCATGACAGAGGAGCAGGCGCACAAGCACATCGAAAAGCTTGCCATGGATCGCTGCGTGACCAAGCGTGCCATCGCCGAAGAGATAATAGGCAGGTAAAACAGCAAACAGAAAGCGCATCTCCCCGAAAAGAGATGCGCTTTTTTTATTCGCTGTCCTGCAAAGCGTCGAAGCCTTCCTCGCCCGTGCGGACCTTGATGACGTTCTCCACATCGTAGATGAAGATCTTTCCGTCGCCGTAGTGGCCGGTATAGAGCGCCTTCTTCGCC
>CAMNBY010000293.1 GCA_946533615.1 uncultured Clostridia bacterium | reverse complement strand
ATAACAGGCCACAAGCCGCTCTCGCTCAAGTCCACCTCCTCCGACGACGACAGTGACTCCGCTTCGAGACCCGCTCCCAAGATGATAAGGAAGCCCGTGACAAGCGTCCTCACCAAGGACGACGCGGACAACGCCTTCAAGCCCGTACCCAAGCCTGCACCCGCAGCTCCCGCAGCTCCTGCTGCTCCTGCTTCTCCGGCTGCTCCTGCTGCCGAGGAAGAGGCCGCATCCTCCGGCACGGTCGTTCCTACCCTGAAGAAGAAAAAGCCCAAGACGAGCCTTGTCGAAGAGGCAGAAAAGACCGAGTACGAGACCAGCGACATCAACCTCACCGACGTCCCCGAGGAGGAGGAAGAGGAAGAGAATATGTACACCGCTGCCCTTGTTCAGATGCTTCGTGCAAACAAGAGCCGCAACCAGTTCATGAAGGACGTTGACACCAAGCACGTCTTCAACAACGGCGACACCCTCGCCGCTCCTCAGACTCCCGACCTCAAGATGGACGACATCAACATGAAGGTCTACGACAAGACCAGGCTGGATTCGCCCTACGAGATCGCTGACAGAGGCGCAGCAATGACCCGCGAGGAGAAGTACCGCAACGTCAAGATCGACGATATGCTCAATCCCACTCTTGGCGGCAAGACCCAGCGCCAGGGCTTCGAGCCCGACGCCATCGAGCAGTTCAAGAAGCACAAGGCTCAGGAGAAGAAGACCATCGGCAAGCTGCTGAAATGGTCGCTCATCGCCCTCATCGTTGTGGGCGCTCTCGTAGGCCTCAAGCTTGCGGGCGTTCTCTGATAAACAGATATACAAACACAAAACACAAAACGGACAGTGCCCGAAGGCTCTGCCCGTTTTTTCTGCCTGTAAAAACGCTTACACTTAAAAGACGAAAAGGACTGCCCTACAGCAGTCCCTTTCTAATTAGTCTTTCTTGCCGACCGTTCTGTTATAAACTATAACGAACAGCGACCAGAGTATCTCAAGTCCGCAAAGCACCATTATTATGGTGAGTATCGGGCTTCTGGAGCTTCCTGTGCCCGGGTTGCCGCCGCTGTTGCGGTCAGCTTCCTGCGAGGCGTGGACGACAGTATCCTCTATCTCCGCTGCACTCTCGGGCTGCTCGGCCTGCTGTTCCTCTCCTATGCCAGCATCAGCCTCGCCGCTCTCCGCATTGTTCTCTGCTGCGGAGCCCTCATCCTCGTTGGTCTCTGCGGCCTCTTCGGCCTGTGTGTCATCTGCGTCGGCGTCCTTGTCCGCCTCGGCATCGTCGGGGGTCTTAGCGTTTTCTGCTTCATCGTCCCCGTCTTCTTCGTCTTCTTCTGCGGCTGCATCGGCCTTGGGAGCCTCTGCAGGAGTTTCCTCGGGAGCCGCGATCTCTTCTTCTGTTTCAGTATCGGCAGGCTGCTCGTTTGACTCGGGAGCAGGCTGCTCGTCCTCGGGCTCGGTGATCTCTTCGGGCTCGGGAGCTGTGTCAGCGCTCGTGCTGTTGGCCTCAACGACCTCTACGCCCAGCACCTTGAACTCTGCGTTGTCTTTCAGATAGTAAAGCTGCACTACCGCGTCGCTGGTGGCTGCTGTGGGGTCGATGTCATCGAGCTCCCATACCTGTGCGGAGGTGTCGCGGAGCTTCTCGTGGGCAACTACCCACTCGCCGTCAACTATGATGCCAAGCCCGCCGTTAGCGGCGTTCGATGCCTGAACAGTTACCTTGATGTCATAGAGCTTCGAGCGGTCCTGAATGTAATCCGCAAGGTGGATCTGATAATAGACCGCTGTCTCGGAGTTGAAGTCTCCGCCTTCCTGGAGGTATACGAATACAGGCTCGCTGTCGCTGTAATCGGCGGTCTCGGGCTCTTCTTCGGGCTCGGTGACGGGGACCTCTACGGGCGCCGGCTCCTCCTCGGGAGCGGAAGGCTCGGTCACGGCTGCCGGAGTTGTTGTAACGGGAGCGGCTGTCTCGGCGACCGTTGTTGTGGTCTCGGGAGCAGCTGTTGTAGTGGCCTTGGTCGTTGTAGCGGCCTTGGTGGTGGTCGTTGCCTTAGTAGTAGTGGTAGCCTTTGTGGTAGTTGTGGCTTTGGTGGTCGTTGTTGCTTTGGTCGTAGTCGTGGCCTTTGTGGTTGTCGTGGCCTTCGCGGCCGATGCGGACTTTCCTGTGCTCAGCTTCATGCTGGGAGCCAGATAAGGCGCGTTCACATAGCCGCTGTCGGACGAAGCCACCATGGTCTCGACCTCAACGCTGAAATCAATATCGCCGCTGACGCCGCTCTTGACATCAAAGGACGCCAAAGCCAACCCTGTGGACGACGTAACGTTTGTGCTCATAAGATTTGCAGCTACTATCCTAACGATGCCGCTGGCGTAATCATAGTTGGTTATTACCGAAAAGCTGCTGGGAACGGTGTAGGCGCTCTGCTCTGCCTGTGTCGGGATATGTACAGTCACCTTGGAAGGATCGTAGTGCAGATTGAGGGTCATTCCCGCAGCGCCCTTATCATTAGGCGAGAAGCCGACGGAAACATTCACCCTGTCCCCTGCGGAAACATTCTCCCTGTCTGCCGAGAGCGTTACCTCGTTTGGCGTTGCCGCAGAGCCCGCGAACATCGAGAACATTGATGTCACCATCAGTACAGCCGTCGCGATCGAAAGCGCGGCCTTGTTCAGCCTGAACTTCTTCATTTAGGTACCTCCATTCCCGCCTTGCAGCGTTCTTGATCTTCTCTTTTTCTATATGCGTTCTCAATTACAGCTCCGCTCTCGGAGGCTTTTGTTAAGTGATATTACAAAATCACCAACTGTCCGAAATTTTGAGCAGAGCCAAATTAGGTTACATTTGTATTAACGATTATAACAACGAAATAAATAAAAATCAATCGGCAAAATAGTCGAAAATTCGCCGATTTTTTTGGGTATTATGCAAGGGAACAAATATTCGCACCAAATATATTGTCCAATTTTCCGAACAGGCACAATATGTATTGTAATCAAATTGTAATAATTGAAAAAGTCCGAAAAATTTCCCTTTGTAAACATTTGTTGAATTGGTTTCTTGTTGACAATCCGATTTTTTTACCTTATAATAGCATTAGATCGGTGTCGCTTCGAGCCGTTTGAGCCGAAGCGTCAAATACTCAAATAGTCAAACAGTCAAATAGACAGAAGAAACAACAGAGGTGATCGAAATGAAAAAGCTGACCGCCCTGCTGACGGCGATGGCAGCGGCCTTCACTTATATCTGCGCGGGGACAAGCTTCGCCAAGGCAGAGGCCTACGATCAGGCGTTTGAAAAACAGATCAGTGCCTTCCCCGACAGCTACAAGCCAGGGCTGCGAGCCCTCCACGAGCTGCACCCCAAGTGGGTCTTCACTCCCGTGGACACAGGCATCGAGTGGAGCACCCTCGTCAAGGAGGAGACCCTGCTCGGCAGGAGCCTTGTGAACGGCAGTTCCTCCGAGTCGTGGAAGTCGATGGAGAAAGGTGCCTACAACTTCTCCACAGGCACTTGGTACGGGCTGGACGGCAGCTGGGTGGCCGCCTCGGACGCAGTGGTCAAGTATTACCTCGATCCAAGGAACTTTCTCGACGACACCTATGTTTTCATGTTCGAGAACCTTTCGTACAACCCGAAGATACACACGATCACGGGCGTTAAAAACATTCTCGCCGACACCTTTATGAACGGCAGCTACACCTGCCCCGACACAAAAGAGGTCCGCAGCTACGCCGAGACCTTTATGGAGGCCGCGGAACGCTCGGGCGTGTCGCCTTATCACATGGCAGGACGCTGCCGCAACGAGCAGGGCGTGAGGGGCTCGATACAGTCCCTCGGGACAGCTCCCGGCTATGAGGGCTATTTCAATTTCTTTGACGTTCAGGCCTACGCCACCTCTACCCTTTCGGCAGGACAGATGGGCGCAAGATACGCCATGACCAAGAACCCCACCTACCTGCTGCCCTGGACAAATCAGTATAAGTCCATTATCGGCGGCGCTATCTACCTCGGCACGGGCTATATAAACAAGCAGCAGGACACTATCTACTTCCAGAAGTTCGACGTCACCGACGGCGGCAACGGCTATTTCTATCACCAGTACATGACCTGCATCAACGGCGCAGCCGCAGAGGGCAGGAACCTCCGCAAGGCCTACAACAGCAAGGTGCTCGAATCGGCGCTGGAGTTCAAGATACCATTCTATAAAAATATGCCGTCCTCGCCCGTTCCCGAGCCGCCCTCGTCCGGCAGCAACAACAACCTGCTCAGCTCCCTGACCGTCAGCGGCGCCGGCATATCTCCTAAGTTCGATAAGTACACCCAGAGCTACACCGCCAAGGCCGACGGCAGCGTTTCTTCCGTCAAGCTTTCCGCAAAGGCACTTGACTCAAAGGCCAAGATCAGCGGCACAGGCACCAAGACCCTGACAGAAGGCAAGAACACCTTCAAAATCAAGGTCACCTCTACCAGCGGCGATGTGAGGACGTACACGATAACCATTACCAAAAGCGCCGCCTCAGGCCCCCAAAAGGGCGACATCGACGGAAACGGACAAATAACCGTGACCGACGCGTTGCTGATACTCAACCACTGCGCAGGCGAGAAAAAGCTCACCTCGGCACAGATCACCCGCGCTGACATCAACAAGAGCGGCTCCGCCGACATTACCGATGCTCTTATGATCCTCCGCTTTGTCAGCGGGATAACCAAAACACTCTGACAGCAAAGTTCCCCTCGGGCACAGGAGCCGCGAGGGGTGCTTTGCACTATCGGTTCAAAAAGCGCCTCAGGTCATGATGTTGCCGACGCCCTCCATTATATCGCCGATGGCGTGGAGAGCCCTGCCTGCATTTCTCTTGAGGCTGCGCTTTTCCTTGGCCGTGGCATTGGCTACCGCGTAGGCGATGGCTCCTGCCGTCAGCCCTACCGAGATCCCCTTTGCCAGTGAAGAAACACTTATACTCATATCTGTCACACTGCCTTTCGCTTTCTTTGCGATTATTGTTCCCCGACGGAAGCACGCGATACCCGGAAAATTCTGCAACCCGAAATTATTAATTTGTTTAGAAAACGATAAAGTAACCATTTATTCATCTTTTGTTCGCTTTGTGTTAAATAATAACGAGCGTATATGTGGTATAATTAAAATGAATAAAAATATTATCTGCAAGAGGCGTTTTTTTGACTCCTTTTACAGATGCAATAATCAAGTAAGGAATGGTATTCACTATGGGAATGACGATGACACAAAAAATACTCGCAGCTCACGCAGGTCTTGACGAGGTCAAGCCCGGACAGCTTGTAATGGCAGACCTTGACCTCGTGCTCGGCAACGACGTTACTTCGCCCGTTGCTATCAACGAGTTCAACAAGGCGGGCTTTGACTCCATTTTCAGTCAGGACAAGATCACGATGGTAATGGATCACTTCACGCCGAACAAGGACATCAAGGCCGCAGGCCAGTGCAAGCAGTGCCGCGAGTTCGCCGGAAAGTACGGCATCAAGAACTACTTTGACGTAGGTGACATGGGCATCGAGCACGCCCTGCTGCCCGAGAAAGGCCTCGTGGCTCCCGGCGATTGTGTGATCGGCGCCGACTCACACACCTGCACCTACGGCGCTCTGGGCGCTTTCTCCACAGGTGTCGGCTCAACGGATATGTGCGCGGGAATGGCAAAGGGCAAGGACTGGTTCCGCATCCCCTCTGCCATCAAGTTCAACATCATCGGCAAGCTCCCCAAGTGGTCTACCGCCAAGGACGTTATCCTGCATATCATCACAATGATCGGCGTTGACGGCGCTCTCTACAAGAGCATGGAGTTCTCGGGCCCGGGACTCAAAAACCTGACCATGGAGGACAGGCTGTGCATGGCTAACATGGCTATCGAGGCAGGCGCCAAGAACGGCATCTTTGCAGTTGACGAGGTAACTCTCGACTACATAAAGGACAAGGTGACAAAGGAATACAAGATCTTCGAGGCCGACGAGGACGCAGAGTACGACGAGGTCTATGACATCGACCTCTCGCAGATCAAGCCCACCGTCGCCTTCCCTCATCTCCCCGAGAACGGCAGGACCTTTGACGAGATCGGCAATATCCCGATAGATCAGGCAGTCATCGGCTCCTGCACGAACGGCAGGATCGAGGACATTCGCGCCGCCGCCGAGATACTCAAGGGAAGACACATCGCCGAGGGCGTCCGCTGCATAGTTATCCCGGCCACCCAGAAGGTCTATCTCACAGCGATGAAGGAAGGCCTGCTCGAAATATTCATCAACGCAGGCTGCGCGGTCTCAACTCCTACCTGCGGCCCCTGTCTCGGCGGACACATGGGAATACTGGCAAAGGGCGAACGCGCCGTAGCCACCACCAACCGCAACTTCGTCGGCAGAATGGGACACCCCGAAAGCGAGGTCTATCTGGCTTCGCCCTATGTTGCGGCAGCATCAGCCGTCATGGGCAGGATAGCACAGCCCTCCGAGCTTGACTGATCGGAGGCCGCGAAATGGTAAAGCATATAATTATCTGGCAGCTGAAGCCTGAGCTGACGGGCGAGGAAAGATCGGCACGAGCAGCCCGGATAAAGGCAGGGCTCGAGGCTCTGAAGGGCGTTATCGACGGGCTCACGGATATAAAAGTGAGCATCGACCCGCTCCCCTCCTCCAACGGCGATCTGCTGCTGGACTCTGTCTTTGAAAGCACCGAAGCGCTGAAGGCCTATCAGGTGCATCCCGAGCACCTCAAGGTCGCCGAGCTGGTGAAGAGCTCTGTCTGTTCGCGCAGCTGCTTCGATACCGAGATATAGTTCCCACTTTTCACGCATATCCTAAAAACGAAAGAAGGGCAAAAAGATGAAAGATTATGTCAGAGATATATTCTGGGACACACTGCTCAGCCTTGTAACAAAGAAATACGGCACCTCCCTGAGCGACTCTCAGAAGGAAGCAAAGGTCGAGGAGATCATCACCCAGCTCCGCGACGAGAATAAATTCACGATAGAGATGACACAGTCTATCATTGACAAAAAGGGTCTTAACGACTTTGAGAACTCGAACATAAAGGGTCAGTCTGTCTACAGGCTCGTTAAAACGGGTCTCTTCGGAAAGGTGAAGACCTGCTATTTTATCACCAGAACAAAGGACACCCTCGACTCCGCATATCTTGAAAAAGTATATGATGAGCTCAACCGTCAGGCCGCAGGCGAGAACGTGTTCGGCTCGCCCGATTATTCAAACAAGTAAACCCCCTGAAAGGAAGTAAAAATATGAAAGCACACGGCACAGTACACAAGTACGGAGACAACGTGGATACCGACGTTATAATCCCCGCAAGATACCTGAATTCAGCTGATATGCAGGAGCTGGCAAAGCACTGCATGGAGGACATCGACATTGAGTTTGCAGGAAGAGTAAAGCCCGGCGACATCATGGTCGCCAAGGCAAACTTCGGCTGCGGCTCGTCAAGAGAGCACGCTCCCGCTTCTATCAAGGCAAGCGGCATCTCCTGCGTTATCGCCAAGAGCTTCGCCCGTATCTTCTACCGCAACGCCATCAACATCGGCCTGCCGATCATCGAGTGTGACGAGGCCGCCGAAAAGATCGAGAACGGCGACGAGGTGGAGATCGACTTCGACACCGGCGTGATAACCAACATCACCAGGAACGAGACCTATCAGGGGCAGTCCTTCCCCGAGTTCCTTATCAACATAATCAACTCAAACGGGCTGCTCAATTCGCTTAAATAACAGGTGCGTGCAAGGCGCACATCATACCGAAACGATATCAGCCGCAGCGGCAGCGGAAAAAGCTGCTGCGGCTGTATTTGTGTTTATTCACCCTTTGCTCTGCAAAAATGATCGAGGATTAAAATGAAAGACGACCGCATTTGCCCCTACTGCGGCGGAGAGCTGCACGAGCAGTCAAAGCTCTGCTTCTACTGCCTGCGTGAGGTAAACAAAAGAGAATACTTTGCCATTGTCCCGAGGCCGAAAAGGCGGCTGACGGCGGTCATCATACCTGCCGCAGCGGCGGCGGTGATCGCGCTCGGGGCTGTGTTCGCCGTGCCTGCGCTTTTTGATAAGCGCCCCGAGAAGGCCGAGCCTGCGGCTGCGACCGAATCATCTGTGACCACAACAAGCGCCCTGTCGGAGACAGCCTCCGCCACAGCGAGGCCGACGGCCTC
>CAMNBY010000292.1 GCA_946533615.1 uncultured Clostridia bacterium | reverse complement strand
CTATTTCGTAAGGAATGATGATCATGCCTGATAAAAAGATAGAAAGAATGAAGGAGCTCAATGCGCTGCTGGCAAAAGCCGCAGATGCTTATTACAACACAGGCTCGACCATAATGAGCGATGCCGAATATGACAAGCTTTATAACGAGCTTGAAGCGCTTGAAAATGAAACAGGCATAGTTCTTGGCGGCAGCCGCACTCAAAACGTGGGGTTCGAGGTCACCTCATATCTTCCCAAAGTACGGCACCCAAGACGTATGCTTTCACTGGACAAGACCAAGGACCGCGAGCAGCTGCGGGATTGGCTCGGCGAACAGAAGGGGTTCCTCAGCTGGAAGCTGGACGGCCTGACCGTCTGTCTTTACTATGATGACGGCAAGCTGACACAGGCGGTCTCCCGCGGAAACGGCGAGGTCGGCGAGGATATGACAGCCAACGCCCGACACATCAAGGGCATTCCTGCACAGATACCGTTCAAGGGCCATCTTGCCCTGAGAGGCGAGGCTCTTATCGGCTACACTGACTTTGAGCGTGTGAACGACAGCCTCCCCGAAGGCACCGAGCCTTACAAAAACCCTCGCAACCTTGCGTCGGGAACGCTCAGGAGCCTTGATTCAAGAGTTGTTGCCGAGAGAAGTGTTAACTTCTTTGCTTTTGCGCTTGTCGAGGCCGAAGGCCTGGAGTGCAATTCCGTCGCCGAGCGGCTTGATTGGCTTGCTTCTCTTGGCTTTCAGCGTGTTTTCGGAAAGCTTGTTGACAGAGAGAGTCTGATCGAAGCCATTGAGTGGTTCGAGCGCGAGATCGTAAACAACGATTTCCCCTCGGACGGCCTTGTGCTGACCTTTGACGATGTCGCTTACGGTGCAAGCCTTGGTGAGACTGTCCATCACCCGAGAAACGGCATGGCCTTTAAATGGGCTGACGAGACCGCAGATACCACTCTTCGAGAAATAATCTGGTCGCCGAGCAGAACAGGACTTATAAACCCGATCGCTGTCTTTGATACGGTCGAGCTTGAAGGAACCTCTGTGTCAAGGGCGATGCTGCACAATATAAGTATTATGAAAAAGCTGAACCTCTGCGTGGGCGACACTGTGTCGGTCTATAAGGCGAATATGATAATCCCCGTTGTCGGCGAGAACAAGACGCTGCATGACAGCGATGTTGTCACACCCGCTGTGGCAAAGATCTGCCCCGCCTGCGGTGCCGAGACCAAGCTTGTGCTGTCTGACGGAGAGGTAGAGACTTTGTTCTGTCCGAACCACGATTGCCCCGCAAAGCACCTTGGAAAGTTCGAGCATTTCGTCCAGCGCGATGCAATGAATATCGTTGGCATGGCCTCCTCCACGATCAAGAGCTTTGTCGATAACGGCTTCCTGCGCGAGCTCAGCGACTTTTATCACCTCTCCGAGCACAAGGAGAAGATCGTGACCCTTGAAGGCTTCGGCGAAAAGTCCTACGAGCTGCTTATAAACGGCATCGAGGCTTCGAGAAATGTTGAGCTAAGCCGCGTGCTTTATGCTCTCGGTATCCCGAATATCGGCAGAAGCGTTTCGCGGCTTATCTGCGGCACTTACACAAATCCCGAGGAGCTTGAAAAACTCACCTCCGAGGAGCTTGTGCTTATCGACGGCATTGGTGAGGTGCTGGCAAATGACTACGTCGCCTATTTTGCGAATGAGAAGAATCTGAAAGAATACCACGACCTGCTGGCTGAGCTGACTATCAAGGAGCCCGAGCAGGTGAACAGCGATTCGGGAATAGCAGGGAAGACCTTTGTTATCACGGGCGCTGTGCATCTGTACAAGAACCGCAACGAGCTGAAGGACTTCATCGAAGCAAACGGCGGTAAAGTCGCGTCTGCGGTATCATCAAAGACCGACTACCTTATAAATAACGACGTGACCTCGGGTTCGGGAAAGAACAAAAAGGCCAAGGAGCTTAGTATCCCGATAATCTCGGAAGAAGATTTTCAGGCGCTGCTGTAAGGGGAGCAAGATGGAGACCAAGCATATCATTCACCCCATACCGCCGACCTTTGATGAAAATTCCGAGATACTTATACTCGGAAGCTTTCCATCTGTCAAGTCGCGGGAAATGGGCTATTTCTACGGTCACCCCCAGAACCGTTTTTGGAAGATTGTCGCGGCGCTCCATGACGAGTCCGTACCTATGACTGTACCGGAGCGCAAGTCATTCCTTCTTCGGCATCATATCGCCGCCTGGGACGTCATCGCCTCATGCAGCATCGCCGGCTCATCGGACAGCAGCATCAGGGACGTCGTCCCGAACGACCTGCGACCTATCCTGAAAGGCTCAAAAGTCGCCAGGATATTCGTCAACGGCCGAAAGGCCGAGGAGTATTATAAAAATTATCAGGAGCCGCAGCTTGGGATAAGTGCCGTGTGTCTGCCGTCCAGCAGCCCCGCAAACGCGGCCTGGAGCCTTGACAGACTCGTGCAGGCGTGGAAGGTCATCTTGTAAATATATATGTATTTTTTGTGAACTTTGCAATTTTGGCTTGACATTCGACAATTTTGGTGCTATAATATTTCAGTAAATGTGATTACTACATAGAACTACTGTCTGAACTGAGGATGATGGGCTTCTATGAGTTCATAATTTTTAGTTTGGAAGGAGGTCTGTTGTTATGAAGGAAGGAATCCATCCTAAGTATGAGGAGACCACGATCACCTGCGCTTGCGGTAACGTGATCAACACTCGTTCTACAAAGAAGGATATTAAGGTAGAAATTTGTTCTAAGTGCCATCCGTTCTTTACAGGCAAGCAGAAGCTTGTTGATACAGGCGGACGTGTAGACAGATTCAAGAAGAGATTCAATCTTGACTAAATGTGAAAAGAGCGGTTATCCGCTCTTTTTTGTTACTTCGGGCTGTGGGAGGTGAGCTGCTTGGCTGATGAATACAGGACAACAAAAGGAAAGTCCGAGGACAGCTTTGTTGAAAAGAAGTCCGAGTTCATCGGGCAGATCTGCCATGTCGAGACCTCCGAAGAAGCGATAGATTTCATCAATTCTGTCAAAGCCGCCCACCGAAAGGCAAAGCACAACGTCTACGCCTATATCCTGCGGGACGGCAACACCTCGCGATACTCCGACGACGGAGAGCCGCAGGGAACGGGCGGTGTGCCTGTGCTTGATGTGCTGCAAAAGGAAGGCCTCACCGACGTCTGCGTTGTTGTCACCAGATACTTCGGAGGCATACTGCTCGGCGGAGGCGGCCTTGTGAGAGCGTATTCTCATGCCTGCAAGCTGGCTGTCGACAGCGCGGAAAAGCAAAATATGTGCCTTTGTTCACGGCTGACGATCTCATGTGATTACGCTGTATACGGCAAGCTCACCTATGTTTTCCCGGAATTTGAGATAAAAGCCGAGAACGAGGATTTTGCTGACAATGTGCGCCTGACTGTTCTCGTTAAGCAGAGATTTGCCGAACCTTTTAAGGATAAGCTCACGGATATCGCCAACGGAAGGCTCGCTATCGCCGAAGAAAAGGGCCTTTGGCAGGATTTTGAATAATTTTGCATCAAAAAAGAGGATTTTGACCTCAAGCCTGAGTATAATAATATGGGCAAAGCCGTCGGAGATGGAATTGCCCGAAGGAATCGTTTTTCGTTTTTAGAAAGGGGGTCCTTATGAATCCTCGCGAAAGATACGAAGAATTTGAAAAAGAGCTGCTCTGCGAGTACGCCTGCCTTTCGTCCGAGACAAAGGGCAGAGACGAGTGGTCGGATCTCTGTGACTATCGCACCGAATTCCAGCGCGACAGAGACAAGATAATCCACTGCAATTCGTTCAGGCGGCTGAAGCACAAGACACAGGTCTTTCTGTCCCCGACGGGAGATCACTACAGAACGCGCCTGACACACACGCTCGAGGTCGGCCAGATAGCAAGGACTATTGCCCGCGCATTAAGGCTGAACGAAGACCTGACCGAAGCTATCGCTATGGGTCACGACCTGGGACATACGCCCTTTGGCCACGCAGGCGAAAGAGCGCTCGATTCCCTCTGCCCTGCCGGGTTCAGGCATTACGAACAGGGGCTCAGGGTCGTTGAGCTTATCGAGAACAACGGCAAAGGCCTGAATCTCACCTACGAAGTCCGCGACGGTATTTTGAAGCACACGAACAAAAAGGCCGAGACGCTTGAAGGCTACACCGTGCGTTTTGCGGACGTGATAGCCTACATCAACCACGACATCGACGATTCGATCCGCGGCGGCATAATCACCGAGGACGATATCCCGAAGGAGATCACCGATGTGCTGGGGCACTCGAAGTCCGAAAGGATAACCACTCTTGTGGGGTCGATCATCGAAAAGGGCATCTACCTTGAGCACGACGAGCCGACGATCGGTATGTTCCCCGAGGTGGCGGAGGCTTACAACAAGCTCCATAAGTTTATGTTTGACAGCGTCTATCGCAACCCCAAGTGCAAGTCCGAAGAGAGCAAGGCTCAGGAAATGCTGGGCGCTCTTTACAGGTATTTTTGCAGACACGTACATAAAATGCCGGAGCTTTATATCGAGCTTGCCGAGCATTACGGCCCCGAGCGGGCAGTCTGCGATTATCTCTCGGGAATGTCGGACAGCTACGCGATAGATACATTTTCCGAAATATTCATTCCTTCCGCCTGGAAGGTGACTTGATAAGGAGGTCTGACAGTGGCTCTGCCGGCAGAATTCATTGAACGGCTGAAAGCCGCGAACCCCATCGTTGACGTGATGGGGACCTATGTCAACCTTAAACGAACGGGCAGAGACTATGTGTGCCTGTGTCCGTTCCACAACGAGAAAACGCCCTCGTGCCATGTGCATCCCGACAAGGAGTATTTTCACTGCTTCGGCTGCGGCGCAGGCGGCGATGTTATCTCGTTTACCATGAGATACAACACCCTTGATTATATGGAGGCCGTGAGGCTGCTTGCGGATCGAGGCGGTCTTGCTATCCCCGACGATCCTACCTACAACAGCAAGGCCTCCGATGCCCGAAAGCGTATCTACGAGATGAACAAGAAGGCCGCAAGGTTTTTCTATGACAAGCTGCGTTCGCCCGAGGGCACGGCTTGCAGGGAGTATCTCGCCAAGCGCGGGCTCACCGCCCGTACCATTATGAAATACGGCATGGGCTTCGCTCCTAACAGCTGGTCAGAGCTTAAAAGTTTTATGCTGTCCGAGGGTTACAGCGAGCAGGAGCTTGAACAGGCAAGTCTGATCTCACGCTCGCAGCGCAACACCCGCAACACCTTCGATTTCTTCGTGAACCGCGCAATGTTCCCTTTCTTTGATCTAAAAGGAAATATCGTCGGTTTCGGCGGCAGAGCGCTTTCCTCCGAGGACAAGCGCAAGTACCTGAACTCGAAGGATACCCCCGCTTACAACAAGAATCGCTTCCTGTTCTCTATGAATTTTGCGAAGAACGATTCCGTCAAGAGCGGAAGGATACTGCTTTGCGAGGGCAACCTTGATGTTATCTCTCTCAATCAGGCCGGCTTTGAGAACGCTGTGGCTTCCTGCGGAACGGCGCTGACTCCCGAGCAGGTGAAGCTGATCTCCAATTACGCCAAAGAGGTCGTGATCTGCTACGACTCGGACGAGGCAGGACAGAAGGCCACCAAAAGAGCGATCTCAATGCTCAGAGAGGCCGATCTTAAAGCCTTTGTGATAAATATGCAGGGCGCCAAGGATCCTGACGAATACATCAACAAGTTTGGCAAGGCAAGGTTCGAGAACCTGCTCGACAAGGCCTCGGATTCCGTGACCTTTGAACTGACGAGCGCTCAGGGCGGGCTCGATACTGATTCCGAGACAGGCAAGGCCGACTATATGCGGCGAGCCTGCGAGATAATCATGCAGCTGCATTCCCCTGTGGAGCGGGATATTTATATGTCAAAGCTTGCAAAGGAACAGGGCGTTTCAAAGCAGGCCATCGAGCTTCAGGTGCAGGGAATGATTCGGGCTAAGTCCAACGCCAAGCGCCGCAAGCAGGAACAGGATATCCTGAATTTCGCCAACAGGCGCGACCCGCTGGATCCCGAGGCTGTGCTGCACCCGCGTGAGAACAACGCCGAAAAGCAGCTCATCTATTACATCTACGCCAATCCCGACAAGTGCAGGGAAACAAGTGAGAGACTTCCCGCCGAAAAGTTCGTGACTGCGCTCAACAAGAGGATATATTCCGCGCTTGTGCGCAAGATACTTGCGGGCGAGGATTATTCGTTCTCCTCTTTCAGTGACGAGTTCACGCCCGAGGAGGTCGGAAGGATAACCTCGATAATCTCGGATAATTCCGAGCTTGGGATAGATGACAAGGTCGCCGACGACTGCATCAACGTGATACTTGAAGCAGGAAAGGCGAAAACGCCCGAGACCGAGCTTTCGGACGACGATATGCTCAGCCTTGCCGCTGAGCTCAGAAAGAAGAAAAACGGCTGAAAGGCCGCAGGTCAAATAAAGATAGGAGTATGAAATATGCCTGAGAACAAAAAGCAGATAATGGAAAACCTTATAGAACAGGGCAAACAGAACGGAAAGCTTACCGCCAAGGAGATCACGGACGCTCTTGAAAAGCTTGACTTTGACGTAGACCAGATCGACAGCTTCTATGATAACTGTACTGCGCTGAACATCGAGATCATCGACGATATAGTTCCCGATGATACTCTTGACCTTATCAACCCCGAGGACGAGATGGCTCCCGATGATGTTGACATCGGACTTTCCACCGACGGCGTTGCCATAGACGACCCTGTAAAGATCTACCTCAAGGAGATCGGCCGCGTTCCGCTGCTTACCTCCGAGGAAGAGATCCAGCTTGCCGAGAAAATGTCGGGCAACAACGAGAAAGAGGCTTCTGCCGCAAGAAAAAGACTTGCCGAAGCAAACCTCAGACTTGTTGTTTCCATCGCAAAAAGATATGTCGGCAGAGGTATGAGCTTCCTTGATCTTATCCAGGAAGGCAACATGGGTCTTATCAAGGCCGTTGAAAAATTTGACTACACCAAGGGCTTCAAATTCTCGACCTATGCCACATGGTGGATCAGACAGGCTATCACAAGAGCTATCGCAGACCAGGCAAGGACGATAAGAATACCTGTCCACATGGTAGAGACTATCACCAAGGTAAAGAAGATCTCCAGCCAGCTGCTGCACGAGAACGGACACGACCCCTCTCCCGACGAGATCGCCGAGAGGCTTGAAATGCCTGTTGAAAGAGTCCGCGAGATAATGCGCATCGCCCAGGATCCCGTTTCTCTCGAGACACCTATCGGCGAAGAGGAGGACTCTCACCTCGGTGATTTCATTCCCGACGAAGAAGCTCCCGCTCCCGCAGAGGCAGCATCTCAGGTAATGCTCAAGGAGCAGCTCAATCAGGTGCTTTCCACCCTTACCGACAGGGAGGAGAAGGTGCTCAGACTGCGCTTCGGCCTTGAAGACGGCAGAGCCAGGACACTTGAAGAGGTTGGCCAGCAGTTCAATGTTACAAGAGAGAGAATCAGGCAGATCGAAGCCAAGGCTCTCCGCAAGCTGCGCCATCCTAATAGAAGCAATAAGGTAAGAGACTATCTCGAATGAGTCGGAGGTAAACTATGCAGCTGACACTTGAAGCTGATTATGCTGTGAGGATAATCTCGGTGCTTTGCATCGAAAACGGAAGAGCGGACGCCAAGACCATTTCCGAAAAGGCTTTCGTTTCTTTGAGATTTGCTTTGAAAATTCTGCGCAAGCTGGTCGCCGCCGATCTTGTCGAGTCCTTCAAGGGCACGCAGGGCGGCTACGTCCTCAGGAAAAAGCCCGAGGATATAAACCTGCGACAGGTCATCGAGGCCATCGAGGGTACATATTATTTTTCCCGCTGCCTCTCACCTGACGGGATATGCAACAGGTCGATGTCGGGCGTTTGCTGCTATCAGCGAGCCTTCGCCGAGGTCACCGATTTAGTACGCGAAAAGCTCGAGGGCTATAACTTCGCCGATCTGATAGCATCGCAGGACGGACTTGAACCAATGGAAAAGTCCGAACTGCTGAAAACCAAATAACAAGCAATAAAAAAAGGGGCTTTCGAGCCCCTTTTTGTTATTCTTTTGTCTGAGCGCTTTCAAAGCGGCGCTTGTTTTCTCTGTGCTTGAGCAGGAAGTAGATAAACACAGCGACAACTGAACCAAGTATACAGCCGCAGACAACGTCCGAGAAGAAATGCACCTGAAAATACAGCCGCGAGAACATTACCAGCAAGGCAACCACAAGCAGCGGTGCGCCGAGCTTCTTGTTTTGCAGGAAGATGCAAAGCGAAGTGGCTGCGCTGGCCGACGAGTGACCCGACGGGAAGGAATAGCCCCTTGGGTGTCGGATAAAGGTGTCAATGTCCGAGTATTGTATGAACGGACGATCGCGGCGGACGAGGTGCTTTATTATGCCTTCGCCGAGTATAAACTGTAATGCTAAAGCACAGGCTGCGTAAGCGCCTATTCTCCGCGTCTTCGGGTTAATAAGAAGTATCACGCAGAGTATGATCCAGAAGATGCCAAGATCGCACATATACGAGAAAACACTGAGGATATAGGACAGGACGTCATTTCTGATCTCGCCCATTCTTTCAAGTACTGCATAGTCCCAGTCGGTTATTGCAGAAAGCATCGTTTCACTCCTTTAAGCTTTTGTATCGGTTTCTGTCTAAAAAAGTATATCACACATAAGCACGGTAATTGTAAATCAAATGAAAACAGTTTTTTAACGCAGCTTCATATCTTTGCGCAAATGCGGCAAATGCTTTACTTTTTTCAAAAGATATGTTATACTTTTAAGGTGGCACCGCGTTGCGGGCTGCCTTATTCTGTTTTCAGAGGTAATGTAATGTTAAAGCTTTTCAGATATTTGAAAAATTATAAGCTGCAAAGCATTCTTGCGCCTTTTTTTAAGTTCACCGAGGCGTGTTTCGAGCTTATTGTGCCGCTTGTAATGGCAAGGATAATCGACGTAGGCATTAAAAACAACGACACCGATCAGATACTCA
Source organism: uncultured Clostridia bacterium (assembly GCA_946533615.1). Classification (GTDB taxonomy): domain Bacteria; phylum Bacillota; class Clostridia; order Oscillospirales; family Ruminococcaceae; genus FB2012. The sequence continues at coordinate 1,268 of CAMNBY010000292.1, read as the reverse complement.
AAATGGGCGGTGTTCTTATCGCACTTGGAGTTCTTGGGCTTGCCGCTTCACTTACGGCTCAGTACTTTGCAGCAAGAGCTGCGCTCGGCTTCGGCACCGAGCTTCGGCGTGATCTGTATCATCATATCAATACATTCTCTCATGCCGAGCTCGACAAGGTCGGAACATCGACCCTTATCACCCGCATGACTGTTGATACCAATCAGGCACAGACAGGCATAAATATGCTGCTGAGGCTGTTTCTGAGGTCGCCGTTTATCGTTATCGGCGCCGTGATAATGGCTTTCACCGTCTCTGTCAAGTTGACGCTGATATTCCTGATAGCCTCGCCGATTCTTGGCTTTGTGATCTTTTTTGTAATGAAGAAGACCGTGCCGCTGTTCAAGCAGATACAAAAAAAGCTTGACAGAACGACGCTTTCGGTCAGCGAGAACCTCAGCGGCGTCAGGGTCATTCGCGCTTTTTCGCGTCAGAAAAACGAGAACAGGGAGTTCAGGAAGAACGCCGACGAGCTGCTTGACCTACAAATAAAAGCAGGAAAGATCTCGGCGCTTACTAACCCCTGTACCCATGTGTTTGTATACGCCGCCATAATCGCAATCATCTGGTTGGGCGGGTTCAGCGTCGATGTCGGCGACCTGACTCAGGGTGAGCTGCTGGCACTGATAAGCTATATGAATCAGATACTGCTGGCGCTGCTTGCGGTGTCGCTGCTTGTCACTGCTCTGACAAGAGCGCAGGCTTCGGCCATCAGGATAAATGAGGTCTTTGACATCAAGCCGACACTTGAAGACATCGCCGACGCCGAGATCGCTGCTCCCGATAACGCACCTGCCGTCGAGTTCAGGAATGTTTCGTTCTCATATCACGATGACGGCAAATACGCCCTTAAAGGCATCAGCTTTACAGCCGCTAAGGGCGAGACAATCGGTATAATCGGCGGTACAGGCTGCGGCAAGACCACGCTTGTCGATCTTATTCCGAGGTTTTACGAGGCTGACGATGGCGAAGTGCTTGTGGACGGCTGCTCGGTCAAGAAGTACCCCTTTGAGCAGCTGCGCGGAAAGATCGGCTTTGTGCCTCAGCAGGCCGAGCTGTTTCGCGGAACGGTCAGAGATAATATGAAGATGCGCTGCCGCGATGCCTCGGACGAGGATATAATGCAGGCGCTTACCATCGCCCAGGCCGCCGATTTCGTCAGAGAAAAGCCGGAAGGCCTTGACCATGTCCTTGTGGGCGGCGGCAAAAATCTTTCGGGCGGACAGCGA
>CAMNBY010000291.1 GCA_946533615.1 uncultured Clostridia bacterium | reverse complement strand
TTGCTTTCCCCGGAATATCTGTTGAAGCAGTTGGTGAGGATAACGGTGTCCTTCGCAACATCGTATTCAACAAATATCTCGTCCGTGTTCTCGGCAAGCAGACGCATCTGCTCGGCCTGGCGGTTGATGGCCGCCTGCGCCTGCTTCGCCGCCGTGATGTCAACTATCACGGCGTTCACGATCGTGTGCCCGTTGTCAAGCTTTCCCGCATAGCTGAATCTGAGCCTCAGCCATTTCGTCGTGCCGTCGGGCATGGAGAACTGTATCTCTGTCTCGAATATCTCGTGCTTGTGTATCGCTTGAACAGCGTCGGTGCGGTACTGCTCGCTCTCTGTTCTCTTGAAGAACTTTCCGCCGTGACCGGGGTGATCTTCCTCGGACTTGTAGCCAAAGAGGGAGTAATACTGCTTGTTGGCGCTGATTATCCTGAACTCGGAGCCGATGACCTCGTACTGCACTATGCCGCAGGGAACGTTGTTGTAAAGATCCTCCAGCTGCCTGCGCGACTGCTCGTACTTGTCCTCGATCACAACGCTCTCCGTTACATCACAGATCGTGATTACAGAGCGCAGCTCGCCCGTTTCGGGGTCGGTGTAATCGTCGCCGAAGCACAGCACCATTATAATGCTCCCGTCCTTGCGGACGAACCTGTGCTTGAGGTAGGCTCCGTGCTTGCCCTCTCGGATAAGCTTTATCATTTCGATATATTCTTCCCGATCTTCTTCGGGAAGAAAATCGGTAAAGGTGATGCCTGCGGCAATGTCCTCTTCCGAGTAGCCCGTCAGCTTTTTGAACCTGTCGGTCATCTTGATGACCTTGCCGCCTTTTTCCGCGTTGATATGGTATCTGCCATACTCAACGCCGCTCACGTTGCTGCTTGCCATAGTACACACCCTCCCTTCGTAAATTCCTTATATAACAAGATATAGTTATTTTATTTTATTATTTAATTATACACAATATTTACCAGCATTTCAACCGATATAAATAATTTCGGCGTTTCGACCAAATAATTAGTTATTTTGCACAAATCATAAGCGGCGCCGCAGGTTGTTTTGCCGTTACAGGTTGATTTTTTTCTCATAATATGATACAATATTTAGTATGTATAAGTATGTATGAAAGGCAGTGGATGTAATGAAACAATATAAAGCTCCCGAGCAGAAAAAAAACCTCGTGATGCGCGTGGTCGTGCTTCTGGTCGCAGCAGCGATGGTGGTCGGGATCGTGGTCGGCGCAGTTGCCGGCGGCGGCTTCTGATGGTAAACATAGGCAACAGCTGGGACGAGATACTGCGTGATGCCTTCCGCAGCCAATGGTATATGCAGCTGCGTGAGTTCCTGAAATACGAGTACACCCATTACCGCATCTACCCCGGAATGTACGATATTTTCAATGCCCTGAAGCTGACGGACTATCACAGCGTCAAGGCGGTGATCCTCGGTCAGGACCCGTATCACCAGCCGGGGCAGGCTCACGGACTGGCGTTCTCTGTAAAAGAGGGCGTGCCGCCTCCGCCGTCGCTGAAAAACATTTTCGCCGAGCTGCAAAACGATCTTGGCATCATGCCGCCGCGGAGCGGCGATCTTACACGCTGGGCACAAAACGGCGTGCTGCTGCTGAACACCACCCTCACGGTACGCGAGGGCAGAGCAGCGAGCCACTTCGGCCACGGCTGGGAGCAGCTGACCGACTGCATCATCGGAAAGCTCAACGAGAGGCCGCAGCCTATAGTGTTCCTGCTGTGGGGCTCTCACGCAAGGCGGAAGAAGGAGCTTATCACGAACCCCGCACATCTTGTGCTCGAATGCGCCCACCCGTCGCCGCTCTCGGCTTATCACGGGTTCTTCGGGTGCAGGCACTTCTCTCGTGCAAACGAATTCTTAAAGCAAAACGGCCTCAGTCCGATAGACTGGCGGCTCTGAAAGGAAGATAAAATATGGATTATGCAAAGGAATCCCTCAAGCTGCACGAGCAGTGGAAGGGCAAGGTAGAAATGGTGAGCCGTGTTCCCCTGGAAACAAGGGACGATCTTTCTCTGGCATACACGCCGGGCGTTGCTCAGCCCTGCCTTGAGATACAGAAGGACATCAACAAGAGCTATGAGCTTACAAGACGTTCTAACCTTGTTGCGGTCATCACCGACGGCACAGCCGTTCTCGGCCTGGGCGACATCGGCCCCGAGGCAGGTATGCCCGTAATGGAGGGCAAGTGCGTGCTCTTCAAGGCCTTCGGCGACGTTGACGCCGTTCCTCTCTGCGTCCGCTCAAAGGACGTGGACGAGATCGTTAAGACCGTGAGCCTTATCGCGGGCTCGTTCGGCGGAATAAACCTCGAGGACATCTCGGCTCCGCGCTGCTTCGAGATCGAGCGCAGGCTCAAGGAGATCTGCGATATCCCGATCTTCCACGACGACCAGCACGGCACCGCCGTTGTCTGCCTTGCGGCAATGATGAACGCCCTCAAGCTCGTCGGCAAGAAGCTGGACGACATCAGAGTCGTTACCAGCGGCGCAGGAGCTGCGGGAATCGCGATCATCAGGCTGCTTATTGCCCTCGGCCTCAAGGACGTCGTCCTCTGCGACCGCAAGGGCGCTATCTACAAGGGCAGGGAAGGCCTTAACGCCGAAAAGGCCGAGATGGCAGAGATCACAAACCGCAATATGCGCAAGGGCTCGCTTGCGGACGTTATCAAGGGCGCAGATGTTTTCATCGGCGTGTCGGCCCCCGGCTGCGTAACTCCCGAGATGGTCAAGTCCATGGCCGAAAAGCCGATCATCTTTGCTATGGCTAACCCCACTCCCGAGATCATGCCTGACCTCGCGAAGGAGGCAGGCGCTGCAGTAGTCGGCACAGGCCGCAGCGATTTCCCTAACCAGATCAATAACGTTCTTGCCTTCCCAGGCATCTTCCGCGGAGCGCTGGACGTAAGAGCAAGCGAGATCAACGACGCGATGAAGATCGCCGCCGCCAAGGCTATCGCAGGCTTTGTCACCGACGACAAGCTCTCGCCTGATTACATAATCCCCTCGGCGCTGGACAAGAGCGTGGCCGCAGCGGTTGCCCTCGCAGTCGCTGAAGCCGCAAGAGACACAGGCGTCGCAAGGATATGATGCACAGCCGATAAGGCGGCCGCTGCATAATATCGTAAGGAGGTCCACTATGAGAAAACAGATCGCTGTGTTTGCAGCTGCTGTTATGCTTACTGCGTGTTCATCGGCGGACAGTTCAGCCCCTGCTTCCTCTTTGCAGGAGGAGCAGGGGACTACGACCGCTATTGAAGAAAGCTCCGAGCCTGAAGGCTTTGAGTCCGAAAGCTCCGAGCCGCTCCCTGCTGAGCCGGTGCTGAACAGCAATATGTCGCAGGCGCTTAAAGCAGCCGCCGATCTTCCGAAGTATTCAAACTTTGACAGGATGCTGCGAGAGGTCGCCGAGTACGAGCCCTTGCCTCTTGGCACCGACCTCGAGGAATACTTCTCAGGAAGTGTTCGGGAGCGCGAAAACGGCCGATATATGTTTGTTTACGGCGAATATGTACTGCTTGTGCAGCTTCCCGATAAGCAGCTTGCAGAAACACAGTTTTCTGTGGCTAAATACTGGGCTCCGCTCCAGGGCTATCCAAGTGTGCTTATCAGGCGCATAAGCAAGGACGGCGCAGACCTCACTGTGACAGATCGTACCAAGGAAGAAATAGATTCTATCCTCGGCATAACAGGGGCCGACATTGATAAGGGCATCGTTGATTATGAGGAGGATCAGACACCCGCAGAGATCAGGCGCTATACGGGCGCGGATAAAAACAGCCTCGTGTCTGACTATGATAAGATGCTCTATGATGTGGCGAATTATGTCCACAGCACAGACGGCAAGGACAGCAAAGCGGTCGAGGCTTGCTTCTCTGGCGAGCTTGTGTACTCCGATATCGGCTTTTCCGCCGAGTATCACTTTGTCTACGGCGGCTATATGCTGATCTTTGAATGTGACCCCAATTCTACTCACGTCTTTTATGCGTGCAGCAAAGACGACACCGAAGCTGTCCGCAAAGCGATGCTTTCGTATACGACCGAAAACGGCAGCAACCAGTTTCCGGTGCCCGATTACTCCGAAGCCGAGCTTGAAAAGCTCCTCGGCATCACGGCATCTGCTGACAGTGACGGAGAGACCTATGACGATAATGAGCCGACCGCGGGCTATCTGCCGAAGCTCATTAGCGAGGCGCTTGCAAAGGATAAGCCCGATCAGCTCGATATGCTGCTGAGGGACACCGCGAATTTCGATACCTCGATATCCATTTACTATATCGATAAAATGTGCGATCACTTCTCGGCGAAGTGCGCTGATGTCAGCAACTTTTTTGTGTACACATTCGTTTACGGAGACTATGTGCTTGTCATCAGGCCGCTTAGCTATCCCTACAAACCCGGAGAAAGCGGTGATGACAATATCCTGCAGTTCAGTATACTAAGTGCAGACGACCCCGACAAGAGCGTCGTTATCAGAGAGCTGGACGGCAGCGGCGCCGACTTGAAGGTCAATGACGACACTAAAGAAATGATAACTGAAAAGCTGAAATAGCTTTTGACAATAACAAAAATTATATACAGGAGGACATCTTATGTGCGGAATAGTTGGATTTACAGGCAGCAGACAGGCCGCCCCCATACTTCTGGACGGACTTTCCAAGCTTGAATACAGAGGCTATGACTCGGCAGGCGTTGCTGTCCGCGACGGCGACAAGGACACCGAGATCGTAAAGGCCAAGGGCAAGCTCAAGGAGCTTCAGGAAAAGACAAACGACGGCGCAGCCGTAAAGGGCTGCTGCGGCATCGGTCACACTCGCTGGGCTACTCACGGCGAACCCTCCACTACCAACGCTCACCCTCACCAGAGCGACGACGGCAACGTTGTTGCTGTTCATAACGGCATCATCGAGAACTTCCACGAGCTGAAGGAAAAGCTTGTGAAGAAGGGTTATTCCTTCTACTCCCAGACCGACACCGAGGTCGCGGTAAAGCTTATCGACTATTACTACAAGAAGTACAACGAAGGCCCCGTTGACGCCGTTGCAAGAGCAATGATGCGTATACGCGGAAGCTACGCGCTGTGCGTGATGTTCAAGGACTACCCCGGCGAGATCTACACCGCCCGCAAGGACAGCCCCATGATAATCGGTATCGCCGACGGCGAGACCTATGTGGCCTCCGACGTTCCGGCTATCCTTAAATATACACGCAGCGTTTACTACATCGGAAATATGGAGATCGCAAAGCTCTCCAAGGGCGCCGTTACCTTCTATAACATCGACCGCGACCAGATCGAGAAGCCCCTCACCGAGATCGAGTGGGACGCCGAGGCTGCCGAAAAGGGCGGCTACGAGCACTTCATGCTCAAGGAGATACACGAGCAGCCCAAGGTCATCCGCGACACGATCAATTCCGTTGTCAAGGACGGTCAGATCGTGCTGGAAGAGTTCGGCCTGACAGACGACGAGGTAAGATCGCTCAGCCAGATCTATATCGTTGCCTGCGGCTCGGCTTATCACGTTGGCGTCGCAGCTCAGTATGTCATCGAGGAGCTGACTACTATCCCCGTAAGAGTGGAGCTCGCCTCCGAGTTCAGATACAGGAAGATGCCCCTCAACAAGCAGAGCCTTGTAATAATCATCAGCCAGTCGGGCGAGACCGCCGACAGCCGTGCAGCCCTCACCCTTGCCAAGGAGCAGGGCATAAAGACTCTCGGTATCGTTAATGTTGTCGGCTCGAACATCGCAAGAGACGCCGACAACGTCTTCTACACTCTCGCAGGCCCCGAGATCTCTGTTGCTACAACAAAGGCCTACAGCACCCAGCTGATAGCCTCCTACCTGCTGGCTATGCAGCTTGCAAAGGTTCGCGGCGAGATCACAGACGAGCGCTTCGCCGAGCTGCTTGCCGAGCTTGACACCATTCCCGACAAGGTCGCAAAGATACTCGAGGACAAGGAGCGTATCCAGTGGTTCGCCGCCAAGTTCGCAAATATCCGCGACGCTTTCTTCATCGGCCGCGGAATCGACTATGCCGTTTCCCTCGAGGGCTCGCTCAAGATGAAGGAGATAAGCTATATCCACTCCGAGGCCTACGCCGCAGGAGAGCTCAAGCACGGACCTATCTCCCTTATCGAGAACGGCACCCTTGTAATAAGCGTCCTCACTCAGCAGGCGCTGTTTGAAAAGACCGTCAGCAACATGGTAGAGTGCAAGGCTCGTGGAGCATACATCATGGGCCTCACAACTTACGGCAACTACAGCGTTGAGGACACCGCCGACTTCACGGCC
>CAMNBY010000290.1 GCA_946533615.1 uncultured Clostridia bacterium | reverse complement strand
CCAAATTCTCCTTGACTTGCGTCAGCAAGCCTGCGTCGAATTTAGGCAATCTGACGAAAATCTGGACGGCGCATCTGATGCACAGAGGTCGTGCGGTATTGCCTTAAGAAAAAGGACCTGCTCCGCCATTACATCACTCTGCCGACCCTGCTCACCTTTGTGGGAGCGGTGCTCGGACTGGCTCTCGCCTTCACACCGATAGGCATCAAAAGGCAGATGATGGACAGCTACGACTATTTCTCGCTGCCCGATCACGATTACGTCTATCCGCCCTATCTGATGATCTATCTCGCTGATAAAGATCTTCGGCTACCGCCCGAAGGAGATAAGGGATCTGTACCTGAACGGGAACCTGATAGTCAAGCTGTGGGCGGCCTGATCTGTATTCCTGCCGCTAAGTTCGTTATGGGGCTCATCTATCCCTCATTCATTGCAAACGTTGCCTGCTGCATGGATATTTCCTACCCCTGGTATACTTATCTTTCTCTGTACTGTGCGATGCTGCTTATCTATCTGCTGATAAACACGCTGCTGATGCGCAGGATAAACAGGATAACCCCCGCAGAGGTGCTGAAAAACAGAGAATAAAACAGAAAGGCATAGCAGGCCTTGTTTCAACAGAGACACTGTCCCGACGATATTTGAAAAAATATGGGAAGTGTGATATAATAGATATAGGCAACACCGCACAACCCCTGCGCATCTTGCGCACAATGGTTGTGCGGTGTTGCCTAAAACAAGACCGAAAGGAGATGTGCCGATGCTTCTCTGAAGCGTTGGAGTAGGAACATGATCTGCACAGTAGCGATAGATTCTTTCAAGGGGAGCCTGACCTCTGCGGAGGCTGCAAAGGCAGCCGAGCAGGGCATCAGACGGGCTGACCCCGAGGCCGTGATATATCCTCTGCCGCTGGCTGACGGCGGCGAGGGCACCGTCATGGCAATGTCCGCCTGTCAGGGCGGAGAGCTCAGGCACAGAGAGGTAACAGGCCCTCTCGGACAGAAGGTCGATGCCGAGTATGCCCTCATCGGCGGTACAGCCGTGATCGAGATGGCTGTTGCGGCGGGGCTGACCCTCATCGGTGAGGCCGAACGCGACCCGATGCACACAACCACCTTTGGCGTTGGCGAATTGATAAAAGCCGCCATCAGCGAAGGCTGTCGGGACTTCATCATCGGGATAGGCGGCAGCGCCACTAACGACGGCGGCGCAGGCTGCTTGCAGGCGCTGGGCTTCGGCCTGCTTGACGGGCAGGGAAGAGCCGTTCCATTCGGGGCGGCGGGTCTTTCACAGCTTGAGACCATCGTGACCGACAGCGCCCTTCCCGAGCTTGCAAGCTGCCGCTTTCGCGTTGCCTGCGATGTGGACAACCCCCTCTGCGGAGAGCGCGGTGCAAGCCGTGTTTTCGCCCCGCAAAAAGGCGCCTCGCCCGAGGAAGCAGAAGAAATGGACAGGCTGCTCGGTCGGTTCGCAAAGCTTGCAAGGGCGGCCATTCCCGAAGCTGATCCCGACTCGAAGGGAGCAGGCGCTGCGGGAGGGCTTGGCTTTGGCCTGAAATATTTTCTCGGCGGCGAGCTCACCTCGGGGGCGGAGCTGATACTTGAAGCCGCCTCGGCCGAGAAACACATCGCGGCCAGCGACCTCGTCATCACGGGCGAGGGACGCATCGACGCCCAGACAGCAATGGGCAAGGGGCCTGCGGCTGTTGCGGCGATCGCAAAGCGGCACGGAAAGCCCTGCGTCGGCCTTGCGGGCTCGATAGGCGAAGGCGCCGAGGCCTGCCGCGAGATCGGCATGAGCGCCTTCTTCCCGATAACGAACGGCGCTGCGACACTTGAAGAAGCAATGGACAAGAAAAACGCCGCAAGGGCTCTTGCCGACACCGCCGAACAGGCGGCGAGGCTGTTTCTCTGCGGCAGAAAGGCGGGAGAAAAATGAAGCTGCTATTGATACGACACGGCGACCCCGATTACACGATAGACTCCCTGACGGAGAAGGGTCACAGAGAGGCGGCGCTCCTGGCCGAGCGCATAGCCCCGATGGACATCAAGGCCTACTATGTGTCCCCGCTCGGGAGAGCGCAGAAAACCGCCGAGTACACGCTTGAAAAAGCGGGCCGCACCGCCGAGGTGCTTGACTGGGCGCGAGAGTTCGACACGCTCATCGACGACGGCAAGGGCGGCAGGCGCATCGCCTGGGACTGGCTGCCCGCCGAATGGACGGCTGTATCCGAGTTCTTTGACAAGGACAGATGGTACGAGGCGCCGATCATGAAAAGCGCAGGCATGGAGGCAGGCATAAGGCGCGTCAGCGACGGCCTCGATGCCCTGCTCGAGCGCCACGGCTACAAGCGCGAGGGCAGCTGCTACCGTCCGATCTCGCCGAACGAGGACACCATCGCACTGTTTTGCCACTTCGGCGTGAGCTGTGTTATGCTCTCACACCTGCTGCACGTTTCACCGATGATACTCTGGCACGGCTTCATCGCCGCCCCGACCTCGGTGACGACCCTGATAACCGAGGAACGCCGCGAGGGCATTGCAGCTTTCAGGGTCACAGCCTTCGGCGATATCTCGCATCTTTATAAGCGGGACGAGCCTCCCGCCTTTGCGGGACGATTCTGCGAGCTGTTCTCGAACGAGGACCAGCGCCACGACTGAACCACACGACCCACGGGAGGGAGAGAAATGACAGTATACATAGATGCCGATGCCTGCCCCGTTACCCGCATCGCGGAAAGGGTCGCCAGGGAGTTTTCCGTGCCCGTTGTGCTCCTGTGCGACACGAACCATGTCCTGACCTCCGACTACAGCACCGTCAGGGTCATCGGTGCGGGCGCAGATGCGGTCGATATCGCGCTCATCAATCTTTGCGGGCAGGGGGATATCGTTATCACTCAGGATTACGGCGTGGCGGCAATGGCTCTCGGAAAGGGCGCCAAAGCTCTCCACCAGAGCGGGAAGATCTACTCCGATGACAACATCGGCGGGCTGCTTGAGAGCCGCCACATCGCCAAGGTGCAGCGAAGAAAGAGCAAGAACCATCTCAAAGGCCCCCGCAAAAGAACGCCCGAGGACGACCGCCGCTTTGAAGAAAGCTTCCGCAGGCTTTTGGAAGAGAGCCTTAACGGGTGAGCAGGCCTCGCCGCAGCAGCAGTTGTTAGTAATTAAACACAAAGACCGCCTCGAGAGGGCGGCCTTTTTTTCACGTCGTCACATCAGTTCGTTTATATCAAACTCAAATTCCATGTCCCCTGTCTCGGCGTCTATCTGGATATATCTTGCAAGGCGGCCTGCGGTGTCGTAGATGCTGCTCTCGGCGAAAAAGCGCTCCTCGTCGGGAACGTCCATAACTATCTGCCAGACCAGGCGGCTGTCAAAGCCTATGCCCGGGTGAAAGGGGCTCTGATAGTTCTCGTGGTCATATCTCGGGGTGAGAGAATATGCAAGGCTGATCTCTGTGACCGTGAGAGGGGAGTTCAGATCCGCGAACTGCTTTTCACACCGACCCAGCACACTCGAAAGCGAGGCTATCTTTTCAAGCCTGTGCTCTCCATTGGGGAGCAGTATCCCGTTGCCGTTCGTCAGAAAGCAGATCTCTCCGCGTCGGCGCATTTGCAGATCTATCGTCTGAGAGATATTCACGATATGCTCTTCTCCCGCAGTTTTTACATAATCGGGGTTGACGGAGTTGTTCAGCTCCACCCCCTTGTACAGCTTTTCAAACAAGATCCTGTAGCAGTATTCGCCCTTCTCGTTCTGACACACGATCACGCAGCTGACCCTGTGCTGATAGTCGGGTTCGAGCAGGGCGTAGCTGTCGCTTATCCACTGCTCCGCATACCGAACAGCCTCGGCGACCGTGACGCTCTCTCCGTCAAGCTCGTAAGCCTTTGAAAGATCATCGCCCTGCTGAGGGAAGAACAGCTCGACGGTCCTTCCCGGGTCGGGGTCAAGGAATGCCTCGGAACGCATAAAGCAGAAAAAACCGCTGCCGTGCAGGTTTATGTGTATCTGCCGAGCTTCGTCCCTGATAAGCCGCGACGGCGACGTGTAAAGCGGCTCGTGGCCGCTGTTTTCAATATAGTCGGTGCTGTCGGTCTCCGTTCCCGACAGATCGTCTTCGTCAAAAACCATAGCTGCGGCCTCGTCAAAGCGGGACTCATAGCCCTCGGCCTGAACAAGATCGACCTCGTTGTATTCCTCGGGCAGCTGCACCTGAAGACCGTCGCTCAGTATAAACTGCGCGTAGCTCCTGCTCAAAGCCTCATTCACATCGTCCTGCACCTCTCCGACAGGAATGTATTCGATCTCCGTGGGCTTGCCGTCGGTTTCGGTGCGGCTGCTGCCTTTCAGGCCCTCGGGGACATCTGCACAGCCCGCAAGCAGCGCCGCCGCCAGGATAAGAATTGCTTTCTTCATAAACTCTCTCCTCGTTATTGCAGCTTTTCGATAACGCCCTTGTCCATCTCGTGTACGGTCTCGCACAGCACCGAGATATCCTCCGCCGAATGCGAGCAGATAAGTATGGTCTTGCCCTGCTCTTTGTACGACAGAAGATACTCACGCATCTCCTTGACGCCGTCCTTGTCGAGCCCGTTGAACGGCTCGTCAAGGATAAGTATTTTCGGGTTTTCCATTATAGCCTGAGCCAAGCCAAGGCGCTGCCGCATACCGAGAGAATACTTTCGGACGTGCCGCCTGAGATCGGGGTCAAGCCCGACCTGCTTCATAGAGTTCCGCACTCCCTCCTTGCCGATCTTGTTGTTGAGCCCCGCAAGCAGCTTCAAGTTTTTATACCCCGAATAATATGGGATAAAGCCGGGCGTTTCGATGATTATTCCCATGTCCTTCGGAAAGTCAACGTCCTTGCCGACGCGCTTCCCGTCAACGGTTATCTCGCCTGCCGTGGGTTTGATGAACCCGCAGATGCACTTCATAAGCATTGTCTTGCCGCTGCCGTTTCGACCGATAAGCCCGTGGATCCTGCCTTCTTCAAAGCTGACGTTTATGCCCTTTAGTATCTGCGTTTTGCCGAGGGTGAGATCTAAGTTTTTTACTTCGATGATGTTCATGATGTTCTCCTTTTATGCTCCCGCCATCAGCTGCCCAAAGGCGAATTCGCCCGTCAGGCAATCAATGTAGGCGACGTATTCCTTGCTGTCGTTTGTAAGATCGAACTGCCACGCAGGCGAGGTCTCGTAGCCACCCTCAAGCTCAGCGCGAAGCTCGCTGTCGGAAAGCTCGGAAGCGTCCTGCACTTCCGTTCCGCGTGAGGTGAGGATCTGCACCAAGCTTATCTGCCTGATGGTGCAGTCCATGCCGGATGCGATGCTGACATCAAGAAAGCGCAGCGCCGAGGAAAGCGTCACCATTTTATCAACGGCCTTTTCCTCCCGGCAGTAAATACAGCCGGCGCCTGCAAACATTCCTGCCAGTTCCGTCGAAGCCACACAGCAGCGATACTCCCGATGCAAAGCGCTTTTTATCATCTCGGGGTTTACGGCCTCGTTAGCGGCAACGGGCTGATCGGGCAGAAGCCAGCCGTCAAGGTCGGGAGAAAAACGTATCACGAAGCCGCTGCTGTTGTATTTGGCTATCGTCGGCACGAGCGGCGCCATACCGAGAGCTCCGGTGTATTTGTCGGCGGTCTTCTGCGCAAGGGAAAGAGCCTTGTCAAGGGTAAGCTCTCCGTTGCTGAGCGAGAGGGCGGTGTTTTCTCTTCCCGCATTCAGGAAAACCTTGCCCTCGGAGTCATACTGCGGCTGAAAGTCGCGCCCCGAGGCTGCATATCCAAAGAAGCCGTAGCCTTCAAGCGAGAACAGCCCTCCTCTGCCCAAGTCCTCCCTGATGAAGTATTCCGACAGCGTCGAGGCTTCGTTTATCACGAAGCTGTTCCCCGGAAGGAAGGCATCGGCAAGCCTTTTTGCGGCTCCGGCGTCGGGCAGCCTGTTGGCTAAGGTCATGCTCACGAGCCGCTGCGGCCTGTTGACGGTGATGCCCTCAGACAAAGCTATATTATCAAGCTCTAAGGAAGGCAGCTCGTCCAGCTCGGCCATGACCGTTTCAAAGGTGGCGTATTCAAGCTCGGAGGTATCGGTCGTGTTGTCCGTGAAGCTGCCGCAGCCTGTCAGCAGCAGACCCGCAGCAGCGCATATTGATATCAGTTTGAAGCTTTTCATATCGGCCTCCTGCTCATGCTGCTGTCTCCGCCACATTATCATAGTTGAATTTTCTTATAGCCGCGACGCAGAAAACTATCAGCACCGCAATGAACGTGCAGAGGTAGACGGTCGAAAAAGTCATCGACACCACGGGCTGCCTGAAATACTTCGTGAAGTGCAGCCAGATGATGCTGTTCGCCATCGGCATCGTCCACATCAGGCTCGTCTTGATCGAGCAGAACGCCGTCCCGAGCGAGATCACAGCCCCGCAGAGCACGAACCCCGCCGTCTTTTTCTTGATAAGCGAGAACGCCAGCAGCATCAGCCCGATTATCATAAGATAGGCGAAAACAAGCAGGTAGCTCTTTGCCGCCGCCTCGAACACCGACAGCTGATTGTAAAGATTTTCGGGCAGGAGCTGCACGCCGAAGTTGCCGCTCTTTTCGGGAAAGCGCACAGCAAACTGCGTGGCTACGTTGCTCCAGCCGTTGTACCAGAAGCCCTGCCCCAGCATCGGGACGACCGCACCGAGAAAGATCACAGCAAGATACGAGACCGCCATCAGCACAAGCTTGATGATCTGCCCAAGCAGCCAGTTCAGCCTGCCGACGCGGATTATGTAGAACACCGTGTTGGTGTCTATCTTCGGGAAGTCCGCGATGAGCGTCAAAAACACCAGCGGTATGATAAGCAGGATCGCTCCCGAATTTGCGATCGCGATGAAAGGCTCGAGGATATTCAGCGGCTCGCCCATCTCCCCGGCGTTCTTCAAAAGCGGCTCGATCGCAAAGCTGTAAATGAAGATCAGCAGCACCCCGAGTATTATCATTCTCGCATCGCAGACCCATTTGATATATTCTGTCCTGGCGCAGGAGAAGGCTTGCTTCAAGTTTGATCTCTTCATATTATCGCTCCTTTCCGCCGTTAGTTTCCCTTGTCTGTCCGCAGATCCATTATCACGGCGAACCCCGCAAGCAGCACCAGAAGATAGCCCCCGTTGAAGATCAGCATTTTCGTCTGGGGCGGCGTGATCTCGGTAAAATTGATGTACGGTATCTGCCGCGGCGAGTCGGGCATGAACGGTGAGAGCTTCTCGTATATCTCTGTGTCGCCCGTCTCAAAGGCTTTGGAGATCAGCTTGTTCATCGCCGTGTTCCAGATGTAGATCAGCATGAACGGCAGGCAGGTGATGATGTACGGGTTCTTGCAGAAGGCGCTCAGGAAAAACGCGGGCAGCGTCGAGAAGGCCCCGTAGACAAAGCCCGCCAGCAGGTTTTTCACCACCGAAGAAAACGCCCCGTCGGGGACTATCCATTTAAGCTGCTCGGGGTCGATGGCGTAGCTGTCAAGGGACGGGAACGCAAGGCTCACGGCTATCCCGTAAAGCCCGAGCCCCAGCATCACCGCAAGTCCGCCCGAAAGAAACGAGGTCAGAAATTTGGACAGATAATATCTTATCCTGCCCGAGCGCGTGATGGTGAAGCGCATCAGGCCGTTGTTGCGTTCTGCGCAGAACGAGACCATGAAAGGGAACGCCACGATTATCGGGATAAACATACCGATATACCCCGACAGCCCCGCATCGAAAAGCCTGATCGCCGCAAATTCGTCGTGTGCCTCGATGAACCTTCGGTCAAAGGAGAAGAACGCCTCGAACACCGAATAGCTCTTGTCGTTGGTGTTGTCCCGATAGGCAGGAGCGGTGAAGCAGAGTATGCACGTCATCAGGACAGCCGCCCCGAAGCCTATGTTTATAAGCGTCTTGTTCAGGTCCTGCCTGAGTGTGTGGAGGAATTTCATTGTTACTGTCCTTTCTGTTGCAGCCTGATGATCTTTATTGGCTGTCCCGCGCTTCTATGTTCTCGGGAACATCTGCACATGAAGTGAGCAGGAACACGATCAAAGTGCAAGCACTAAGCTTTTTAAATCGCCTCCGTATTGCTTGTGCGCTTCTCTCTAAAAGCTATAACGGACAAAAGCCCTGTTTCGTGATATATTTTCATGATCTTTGTATGAATGCACAAACCGACGCCGCCGCAGTTGTATAATATAGGCAAAACAGGTGCAGCCCTCACTGCACCTGTTTCTCTTACTTTTCTATTTCTATCGACCTGCCGAGAGCTGCAAGCTCCTCGCGGCTCATCTCGCTCGTGATAAGGAACACATAGCCGTGCTGATACCATAACAGCGTGCGTAATCCCTCCCCGGGGATCTCGCCGATCATGTACTGGATCCCGCCCTCCGACATCATCGTGAACTCCATGTCGTCGGGATAGTATGCGTCCCTGTACGCCGCAGGTATGCACTGGTCAAAAAAGATCATTCTGTTGTCGGCCTCGTCTATCCAGATCTGCACCGAGGAGTACCGCTTGTATTCACAGGTCACCCGCTTAAAGCCCGCCGAAACTCCCGTAAGGGTGTATCGCTCTTCGATGCTCTTTTTGCCGTCCTCGACCGAGTCCGTGTTGAAGCTCAGCATCCTGCCGTCGTCCTGCTTTTCGGCGCTGTAGCTCCAAAGCGGCTTGTTGGCCATTCCGAGACAGAAGCCCGCCGCAAATATCGCCGCTACGATCAGCGCTGTCTTTATCCTGTTTTTGATGCTTATGCGCTTCTGCGGCTTGAAAACGCTTTTCATCCTGCGCTCGAATTCCTCCGAGAATTCGTATTCTTCGCCCGAAAAAGAGCAGAGCAGTTCAAGGTCAGGCTCGCATACGCTCCTTAATGCGGCACCGAGCTTGCTGTCATTCATCGGCATTCTCCTCCATCAGCTTCCTCAGCTTTCCCCGTACATACTGTACGCGCTTCCTTGCAGCCTCCTCGGAGATGCCGAAGGCCGCTCCGATCTCGCGGCTGCCAAGGCAGAGAGTGTAGCGCAGAAAAAGCAGCTCCCTGTCCCTCTCGGGCAGCAGGGCTATACATTCCTTCAAAAGCTCCTCGCCTGCATCGGGCAGCTCTGTGTGGTCGATCCTGTCGTCAAATTCCACTTCGTCGGCGCTTTCCTTTTTCAGCATATCCAAAGAGGTGTTCCTGACAGTAATAACGAAATATGAGGTCAGATCGTGAGGTCTCAAATTGTGAACTTTTTGAAAACATTTCGCAAGCTTCATAAAGCTCTCACTGACAGCCTCCTCCGCAAGCGCATCTGAATGCAGCACCCCAAGCGCCACGTGGATACCGAGGCTTCTGTTATCGTAGTAAAACCGCTCGAACTCCGAGCAGAGCGACTTGTCGTCGATCATCGCCATGTATGAAGAAAGCATTCTGTCACCGCCTGAAAAAAGATCTGTAATAATCGGATTATAACACCGGCCAGCGGGATTGTCAAGCAAGCATAAAAACAGGGAGCTGTCATGCAGCAGCTCCCTGTCCTCTCTCATCCGCCCAGAAAATCCTTGACGAAATCATCAAAGGTCTTGCCCTGATCCTTCTTGTCCATGTCAACGTCCTTGAGCCGGGCAACGGCGCTGTCCATGCCGTAGTTCTTGGCGAGCACATAGCCCTGATCGTGTATCTCCCACTCGTCGGCCATGTCCTTTGCTGTGCGGTATCGGGTGATGCGTCCCTCTATCTTGTGCAGCCTGTGCAGCTTCTCGCAGATCAGCACCATGTCTGCCTTGTTGGTGATCTTGTAGGAATCGACCACCTTCCAGTCGCCGCCCGAATACGGAGTGTAATGCACAGTAAAAGTCTCGCCGCCGTAGGTGAAGGAGTAGTTCTCGGCGTAGTCGTCCTTGCCGTCATAGGTCACTTCAAAGTCCTTGTCCGAGATAGTCGGCTCGTCAGCGGGCGTGCCCTCAAAGTACATATTTGCGGCAAAGCTGTAAGCGTAAAGCGCCTTCGCAAGCTTTATTATGTTCTCGGGGGTGTCGGCCTCGTTGGCGGCAGCGCTGTAAACATAGGACAGGGTACTGAAAGTCATAGTGCAGCCGCCCACAACAGCGTGGTGCTCCTTGTCAAGATCGGCAGCCGGGATGTCGGGCACCTCGATGTAGTACCTGCCGTCTCTCTGCTTTGCCTTTACGTCCGTGCCGTCGATGGAGGCCGAGCCGGGGTCCTTGTTAAAATAGATCCTGAAGCTCGTCCTGGAATCCAGCGACAGCGTCACGCCGTAGACAGACAGCCCCGCAGGGAGGTCGCCCTTGATGCCGAACTTGTATTTTTCAAGGTCATCGGCAGAAACATCTGCAAGTATGCTGTCAAGCTCGGGGTCGTCGGTGCCGTTGAACTGTACGCTTGCGTACCTTCCGTAAACATCAAGCGCGTCCGAAAGTGCAGCCAGATCGGACTTTGCGTCCTCGCCGCCGAGGACGGTCTCGATGTATTCCTTTACGCTGAATTCAGCGCCGTCGTCGCCGTATGCAGCTCCCGATGCGCTGAAAAGCTCGGCGCTCTCGTCTCCGTTTTTAAGTGCTACGGAAACCGTCTCCTCAAGCTGCGACGGGTCAACAAGATAGGTCAGCTTGTAAAGCCCCTCGTGTTCGCCCTCGGCTTCGGGAGCCAACTTCCCGTCGGTCAGCGTGATCTCGCCGTTCGGGCCGTCAAGAACTATCTTGTCAAAAGCCGCCTTGTCCCGAAGATCAAGATAGAAATTCACACCTATCTCGCCCGTCAGTGTCAGGGAAGCACCCGTCAGGGTGTTGCGCTGTGTGACGGCCTCGTCAGCGGCCGCAGCTATCCTCTCGCGGCTGATGGTATCGTTATTCGCCCCCGCAATGCCTGCAAACGCGATAAGTGCAGAGCAGGCAGCGGCGGTCAGCTTTTTTATTATCCTTGCAGTCGGCATGGCAGCCTCCTTGTGTTCGGTAAGTTTTTGCGGTGTTGCCTTTATTATTTTACCACATTTCCTCTCTTTTTGCAAGTCTCGAGAGCCGTTTCGGGTCAGCGTGACAAGAAAACAGCAGAACATTTTCGGTGTCCTGCTGTTTAGTCGGCGCCCGCACTTACAGCAGGGCCTTTAATCTCTCCGCAGCTTCGCGGGTGTCCTCGGGGCTGCCGAAGGTCGAGAAACGGAAAAAGCCCTCGCCGCATTTCCCGAAGCCCTCGCCGGGTGTCCCGACGATCTGCGCCTTGTGCAGCAGCAGGTCAAAGAACTCCCAGCTGCCCATTTTGTTCGGACATTCAAGCCAGATGTAAGGCGCGTTCCTGCCGCCCGTGTACCATATCCCAAGAGCGTCCAGCGCCTGCATCAGGGTGCGGGCGTTTTGCTTGTATACCGCAATGTTCTCGCCTATCTGCCGCTGACCATCGGGGGTGAAGACCTCGGCTGCCGCCCTCTGGATAACGTAGGAAACGCCGTTGGTCTTGGTCGTCCGCGAGCGTATCCACATATCGTTCAGACAGAGGCCGCAGCGCTTCAGCTCCTTCGGTATCACCGTGTAGCCGAGGCGTGTCCCCGTGAAGCCCGCGGTCTTTGAAAGCGAGCAGATCTCGATCGCGCAGGTGCGGGCGCCCTCGATCTCGAATATCGAACGCGGCAGCTCATCGTCCCCGATGAAGGCTTCATACGCCGCATCGAAGAGTATCACCGAGCCGTGTTCGTTTGCCCATTCCACCCACCTTGACAGTCCGCTGCGGTCAAACACAGCCCCAGTCGGGTTGTTCGGCGAACAGATGTAGATAAGCTCGGCGTTCGTGTTCTCGTCGGGAAGCGGCAAAAACCCGTTCTCCCGCGAGGACGGCAGATGCACTATCTCCCGCCCGCCAATCACGTTCGCATCAACGTAAGCAGGATAGGCGGGCTCGATTATCAGCGAGCGGTTCGAGCGGTCGAAAAGATCAAGTATATCGCCAAGCTCGTCGGACGCACCCGAGGATATGAACACCTCGTCGTCTTCAAGTGAGATGCCTCTGCTTCGGTAATGCTCCGCCACAACCGCCCTCAGGAACGGCGCACCGCATTCGGGCATATAGCCGTTGAAGGTCGCCGCCTCTGCCTGATCGTCGGCGGCTCTGTGAAGTCCCTTGATGACCGCATCACACAGCGGCAGCGAAACATCACCTATCCCCATTCTGTAAAGGTGCTGCTCGGGGTGTTCCGCCAGATAGGCCTTTGTCTTCTGAGCAATGTTGTAAAACAGGTAGGAGTCCTTGAGGTGTGAGTAATTCATGTTCGGTATAAGCATAGTCAGCCTCCTGTCGTGATCTTCATTTCGTATCTGTCCTTGTGTATGCCCTTGGGGACGGCGGTGGGATATTCTCCCGTGAAGCAGGCACGGCACAGCTCATCCGAGCCGATTAGCTCCGCCAGCTTCTCTACAGGCAGGTACCCGAGGCTGTCTGCGCCCATCAGCTCCGCCAGCTCTGCCGGAGTGTGGTGATTTGCGGCAAGCTGCTCCTCGGTGTCGATGTCTGTGCCGTAATAGCAGGGCTTGATGAACGGCGGCGCCGACACGCGAAAGTGTATTTCCGCAGCGCCTGCCTCACGCAGAAGTCCGATCAGCCTTCCGCCCGTGGTGCCTCTGACTATCGAGTCGTCAACAAGCACCACACGCTTGCCTGCAACCGTCTCCCTCACCGCCGAGAGCTTTATCCGTACTTTGTCGGCTCTTGCCGACTGTGCCGGAGAAATAAACGTCCTGCCTATATACTTGTTCTTGATGAGCCCGATCCCGTAGGGCAGACCCGAGGCCTGCGCAAAGCCGAGAGCCGCGTCCAGCCCCGAGTCGGGAACGCCGATGACTATGTCAGCATCGGCAGGGCAGCTCTCGGCAAGTATCCGACCCGCCCGAAGCCTTGCTGCGTGTACCGAGACCCCGTCTATCACCGAGTCGGGCCGCGCAAAATATATGTATTCAAAAATGCAGGTGCGTTTGCGTTTTGTCCCGCAGTGCGATCTGTCACAGCGCAGTCCGTCCTTCGAGAAGACCACCATCTCTCCGGGCGCAATGTCCCTTATGATCCTTGCTCCGACAGCCGTGAGAGCGCAGCTCTCAGAGGCCACGGCGTAGCTCCCGTCGGTCAGCCTCCCGTAGCAGAGCGGACGGAACCCGAACGGGTCGCGCACCGCGATTAGCTTTGTCGGCGACATAACGATCAGGGAATATGCCCCCTCGATAACGTCCATTGCGCCCAGCACGGCTTCTTCGATAGAGCCGCAGCTCAGGCGCTTTCTGGTAATTATGTAGGCGATCGTCTCGGTGTCGGAGGTCGTATGGAAGATGGCGCCCGACATCTCAAGCTCCGACCGCAGCTCGTGGGCGTTGGAAAGATTTCCGTTGTGTGCAACAGCCATGCGGCCCTTCATGTGGTTCACCACTATCGGCTGACAGTTGCGGCGCTCGTTGCCGCCTGTCGTCGAGTATCGGACGTGTCCCACTGCCATGTTCCCCTGCGGCAGCCCCGAGAGCGTCGGGTGGTCGAATACGTCTCCCACCAGCCCCGTGTCTCTGTGAGCCGTGATGACCCCGTCCTCACATACGGCGATGCCGCAGCCCTCCTGGCCTCTGTGCTGTAGCGCGTAGAGACCGTAGTAGACCGTCTCTGCGAGCGGCGCCTTCACGGGCGACCATATCCCGAAGACCCCGCATTCTTCACGCAGACCGCTCATCTTGCCTTCTCCGCAGCCGCCGAAACAAACCCCACAAACAGCGGGTGCGGCCTGTTGGGACGACTCTTGAATTCGGGGTGGAACTGCACGCCTACATAAAAGTCCCGATCGCTCAGCTCGACTGTCTCCACCAGCCGCCCATCGGGCGAGAGCCCCGACAGCTCCAGCCCTGCGGCGGCCAGCCTCTCGCGGTAGCTGTTGTTGAATTCGTATCTGTGGCGGTGACGCTCGCTGATGCTCTGGGCGCCGTAGCAGCGGCGCATCGTCGTTCCGTCTGCGATCTTGCAGGGGTATGCTCCCAGCCTGAGAGTGCCGCCCTTGTCAATGGAGTCGCTCTGCCCGGGCATGAAGTCGATGACCTTGTTTTTGCACAGCTCGTTGAATTCTCCCGAGTCGGCGTCCTCTATCCCGCAGACGTTCCTCGCGTATTCGATCACGGCGACCTGCATTCCAAGGCAGATGCCGAAGAACGGCAGCCCCGTTTCTCTTGCATATCTCACGGCAGTTATCATGCCCTCGATACCTCTGCCGCCGAAGCCTCCCGGAACGATCACGCCGTTCACGCCCGAAAGCTTGTCCGAGATATTTTCCTCGGTCAGCTTTTCCGAGTCCACCCACCTGATGTCAACGCGAGTGCCGATCGAGTACCCTGCGTGCCGGAGCGCCTCGGCAACAGAGAGATAAGCGTCATGCAGCTCGGTGTATTTTCCGACAAGTGCTATCTCCGTCCTGCTCTCGGCAGACTTGATGCGCCCGACCATCTCGCGCCACTCGTCAAGATGAGGACGCGGCGCGGTTATCCCGAGCCGATTGCAGACCACCTCGGAAAATCCCGACTTCTCCAGCATCAGCGGAGCTTCGTAAAGGTCGGGAAGCGTCAGGTTCTCGATCACACACTCCTCCCTTACGTTGCAGAAAAGCGCGATCTTGCGGAAGATCGATTCCTCAAGCGGCCTGTCACAGCGAAGGACTATGATGTCGGGATTTATCCCCATTCCCTGAAGCTCCTTGACCGAGTGCTGAGTGGGCTTTGACTTGTGCTCGTCCGAGCACGAGAGGAACGGCACAAGAGTGACGTGTATGAACAGCGCGTTTTCCCTGCCGACCTCGAGCGAGATCTGCCGCACAGCCTCGATGAAGGGCTGCGACTCTATGTCGCCTATCGTGCCGCCTATCTCGGTGATGATAACGTCCGCGTCCGTCTTCTTGCCGACGGAGTAGACGAACTCCTTGATCTCGTTTGTTATGTGCGGTATCACCTGCACAGTCGAGCCAAGATATTCTCCGCGGCGCTCCTTGTTCAGAACGTTCCAGTAGACCTTGCCCGTGGTCAGGTTCGAGTATCTGTTCAGATCCTCGTCAATGAACCGCTCGTAGTGCCCGAGGTCAAGATCAGTCTCGGCGCCGTCCTCGGTGACGTAGACCTCGCCGTGCTGGTAGGGGCTCATGGTCCCGGGGTCAACGTTGATGTAGGGGTCAAGCTTCTGTGCTGCGACTACCAGTCCTCTGGCTTTCAGCAGCCGCCCGAGAGAGGCGGCTGTAATGCCCTTCCCGAGCCCTGAAACAACACCGCCCGTGACGAAGATATATTTTCTCATTATGCCGCCTCCTTATTTTGCGCTGTCGCCGTAATTGGAAAGAACTCTTGCCGAGGGGTCGTTCACGTCGCAGCCCTCCCAGCTCCTGTTCGGCATCCAGAAATCAACTATCATCTCGCCTTGCCCGGGATAGTATTTCTCGAACAGCTCGCGGTAGAGCAGCGACTCCTTTGTGAACGGCTGTGCGTGGCTGTATTTGCGGCGGAGAGCCTCGTATTCTTCATCGGTGTAGTATTCCTCGGCGTAGGCTTTAAGGTAATTCACCAGCGAGTGTCCGACCGCGTCGGAGAAGGCGGCCTTTTCGCGGTAGAGTATCTCGTGCGGGAGATAGTCGCCCTCAAAGGCGTGACGCAGCAGGTACTTTCCCTTGCCGTAGGTGTTAAGCTTTTTCTGCGGGTCTATCGCCATAACGTACTTTACAAAGTCAAGATCGCCGAAGGGCACTCTCGCCTCGAGCGAGTTTACGGAAATGCACCTGTCAGCCCTGAGCACATCGTACATATGCAGCTCACGGATACGCTTCTCCGCTTCCTTCTGGAATTCCTCGGCAGAGGGTGCAAAATCCGTGTACTTGTAGCCGAAAAGCTCGTCCGAGATCTCGCCTGTCAGGATAACTCTGATGTCAGTCTGCTCGTGTATCGCCTTGCAGACCAGATACATACCGACACTCGCCCGGATCGTGGTGATGTCAAACGTCCCCAGCAGCCGCACCACCTCTTCGAGCGCCCCGAGAGCATCGTCTTTGGTGATGATGACCTCGGTGTGGTCGGAGCCGATGTATTCGGCGGTCTGACGGGCGTATTTCAGGTCTATCGCGTCCTCGCTCATGCCGATCGCAAAGGTGCGTACAGGCTTGTCGGAGCGCTTCTGCGCAATGGCACATACCAGCGAGGAGTCCAGCCCTCCCGACAGCAGGAAGCCTACCTTTGCATCAGCCACGAGCCGCTTCTCGACTCCTGCCACAAGCTTGTCGCGGATATTCCTGCAAACCGTTTCAAGGTCATCATGGCAGACCTCGTCCACCGCCGCGATGTCGCAGTAGCAGCAGAACTCGTCCGCGGCACTGTCGTAGTAGTGGCCTGGCGGAAAGGGCATTATCTTCGCGCAGATGCCCACAATGTTCTGCGGCTCGCTGGCAAGCACGACCGCGCCGCTGCTGTCATAGCCGTAGTAAAGCGGCCTGATGCCGATCGGGTCGCGGGCAGCTATGAACCTGTCACGCTCTCCGTCATAGATCACGCAGGCAAACTCTGCGTCCAGCATCGGGAACATCTCCGTCCCGTGCTCCCTCCACAGCGGCAGGAGCAGCTCGCAGTCGGAGCCCGACCTGAAGGTGTAGCCCTTTTCGATAAGCCCTGCTTTCAGCTTTTCAAAGCCGTAGAGCTCGCCGTTACAGACAACGCTGTCGCTCCCGAGCGAGAATGGCTGCATACCCTCGTCTGTCAGACCCATTATCGAAAGCCTGTGAAAGCCCAGCACACCGCCGTGAGTCACGGCAAATCTTGTGTCGTCGGGTCCGCGCGACTTTGTTCGTTCAAAGCATCTGCTCATCAGCTCAAGATCTGCTTTCTGTGAGCACCAGCCCATTATACAGCACATAATCATTCCTCCGTAAACAGAACTTGACTGCCGCAGTTTTACGGCAGTCACAGCTCATATATGATATAGATCCGTTCAGCGTACTCCGAAAAGCAGCTCGTCGTAGGTCGGGAACGGCCAGAACTTTGCGGCCGTGATGGTCTCTGCCTCGTCGCAGGAGGCACGCAGCTTCTCCATAACGCCCAGCAGCTCGTCCCTGATGAGGTATCCCGTCTCGATCACATTTGCTGCCGACTGCACCTTGTCAAGAGCGCGGTCAAGCTCGTCAAGGCTTTCGTAGGCATCGGCTGCAAGCTGTGACAGCCGCTTCACTGTCTCGGTCTCGTAGGTGCAGGCAAGGTCGGTCGCCAGCGACTTCTTGGCATTCGCCGTCTTTGCAACAAAGGCCGCGTATTCCTCGATGGCGGGAAGGATATCCCTCCGCGCAAGCAGCTCCATGGTGTTGGCCTCGATCACGACCTGCTTGCAGTAGTTCTCGAGCGTGATCTCGGTGCGGCTCCTGAGCTCCGCCTCGGTGAAGACCTTGTGCGCCGTCAGCATCTTAACGTTCTTTTCGTCCAGCAGGTGAGGGATAGCGTCGGGAGTCGTGCGCAGGTTCAGCAGGCCTCTCTTCTCGGTCGCTTCCTTGATCCACGCATCGTCATAGCCGTTGCCGTTGAAGATTATCCGCTTGTGATCGGTGATCGTCTTCTTTATCATCTCGTGCAGCTTGTCCTCGAAGTTCTCCGCGTTCTCAAGTCTGTCGGCATAGATGCGAAGGCTCTCGGCAACCGCGGTGTTCAGCATGATGTTCGCGCAGGCGATGGAATCCGCCGAGCCCACCATTCTGAACTCGAACTTGTTGCCGGTGAACGCAAACGGCGAGGTGCGGTTGCGGTCTGTGGTGTCTCTTGTAAACCTTGGCAGTACGCTGACGCCGAGCTTCATGGTCTTCTTTTCAACGCCCTCATACGGCGTGTCGTTCTCAATGGCGTCAAGAATGCCCTGAAGCTCCTCGCCGAGGAAGATCGAGATAACAGCAGGAGGCGCCTCGTTTGCTCCGAGCCTGTGGTCGTTGCCCGCCGTCGCAACAGAGATCCTCAGCAGATCCTGATAATCGTCCACCGCCTTGATGACTGCGCAGAGGAACAGCAGGAACTGTGCGTTCTCGTAGGGGGTCTCGCCCGGAGTCAGCAGGTTAGTGCCCGTGTCGGTCGCGATCGACCAGTTGTTGTGCTTGCCCGAGCCGTTCACGCCGGCGAAGGGCTTCTCGTGCAGCAGGCAGACAAGCCCGTGCTTCTGTGCCACCTTCTTCATGATCTCCATTGTCAGCTGGTTGTGGTCTGTGGCGATGTTCGTTGTGGCGTAGATCGGCGCCAGCTCATGCTGCGCGGGAGCCACCTCGTTGTGCTGTGTCTTTGCAAGGATACCCAGCTTCCAGAGCTCGTCGTTCAGGTCTGTCATGTAGGCCTCGACCCTCGGCTTGATAACGCCGAAGTAGTGGTCGTCCAGCTCCTGACCCTTGGGAGGCTTTGCGCCGAAGAGCGTCCTGCCCGTATATATAAGGTCTTTTCTCTGGTCGTAAAGCTCCTTGGGGATAAGGAAGTATTCCTGCTCGGGACCGACGGACGTTGTAACATGACGCACCTTGTCGTTGCCGAAGAGCCTGAGGATCCGTATCGCCTGCTTGTTCAGCGCCTGCATCGAGCGCAGCAGGGGAGTCTTCTTGTCCAGCGCTTCACCGCCGTAGGAGCAGAACGCCGTGGGAATGCACAGGGTCTTGCCCTTTATAAATGCGTATGATGTCGGATCCCAGGCGGTGTAGCCTCTGGCCTCGAAGGTCGCTCTGAGGCCTCCCGAGGGGAATGACGAGGCGTCGGGCTCGCCCTTGATGAGCTCCTTGCCCGAAAAATCCATGATGACCCTGCCGTCGGGAGAGGGCGTGATGAAGGAGTCGTGCTTCTCGGCGGTGATGCCTGTCAGCGGCTGGAACCAGTGGGTGTAATGTGTGGCGCCCTGCTCCACGGCCCATTCCTTCATGGCTTCGGCAACTGCATTTGCGACCGTGATGTCCAGCGCCTCACCGATCTCGATAGTATTTTTAAGGGAATTATAAACCTTGGCCGACAGCCTTGATTTCATCACTCTGTCGTCAAAGACCTTGCTTGCGAAGATTTCAGTTACAGTGCTCATTTTCATTTCCTCCGTTTCCAGCAGCACCGCCGCGACAGAGCAGTCCCCGCCGCGGACGACACT
>CAMNBY010000289.1 GCA_946533615.1 uncultured Clostridia bacterium | reverse complement strand
GGCATAATTATTTGAAGATGCAAAAGACAAAACAATGACCAAGTAATGACCAAACCCGTTATTTGATAAAAAGAAAACTTCTGAAACCGCGTATCTGCGTGATTTCAGAAGCTCTGATTGGTGCGGCAAACGGGACTTGAACCCGTACGTCGAAGACACACGCCCCTCAAACGTGCCTGTCTGCCAATTCCAGCACTGCCGCATTTGACTTTAATATTATATCACAACGTTGTCCCATAGTCAAGGGGAAAGCTCGGTTTTTACAATTTGTTAATATTTTTGCCGTTAGGGCAGACCCTACGGAGCGTGGATTGACTAAATGTTCCCACCATTGTATAATGAGTATGATCGGATCGGAAGAGAAACAGAGGTGATAATATGGATCAGATCAAAACAGGAAGGCTCATCAGACAGCGGCGGACAGTCCTCGGGTTGACGCAGGATCAGCTCGCACAAAAGCTGCACGTCAGCGACAAGGCAGTGTCAAAGTGGGAGACCGGCAACGGCTGCCCCGACCTGTCGCTGCTCGGGGACTTGTCCGAGATCTTCGGGACAGATATCGAGACCCTGCTTTCAGGCGAGATCAATAAAAACGAAATGGAGAACGGTGATATGAAAAAGCTGAGATTCTATGTTTGCAGGGACTGCGGAAACATCATCACAGCGACCTCAGATGCGGCTGTTTCGTGCTGCGGGAATAAGCTGACAGCCCTTGAGCCGAGACCGGCGAATGATAACGAAAGACTCAGGGTAGAGGACATCGGCGGAGAGTGGTATATCACCTCCGACCACGAGATGACGAAAGAGCATCATATCTCATTCGTGGCTTATGTCAGCGACAGCAGCCTGATGATGTTCAGACAGTACCCCGAGTGGGCAGTGAACATCAATATGCCCGTTGTCCGCTTCGGCAGGCTGGTCTGGTACTGCAATAAGTGCGGCCTGCTTTATCAGGAGCTCTGCTGAGGCGCAACAGCCCGTTGCTTGACCTTTCCTGCGCACTGTGCTATACTTGTGTCAAGGAGGGATGCACAATGGAAACCAAAGAAGTATTATACAAGCTTCGCACCAAAGCAGGCCTCTCGCAGGACGCCCTTGCCGAGAAGGTCTTCGTCACAAGGCAGGCCGTGTCCCGCTGGGAGAACGGCGATACCGTCCCGAACACCGAGACCCTGAAGCTTCTCTCGGGCGTGTTCAATGTGTCTATCAATACGCTGCTGGGGTCTCCGCGTCAGCTGATCTGCCAGTGCTGCGGAATGCCCCTCGACGACAATATCCTCAGCCGCGAGAAGGACGGCGCCATCAACGAGTCCTACTGCAAGTGGTGCTATGCCGACGGCAAATATATGTACAGCAGCATGGACGACCTGATAGAAGTCTGCGTCAAAAATATGACAAGCCCCGAACACCCCGAGGCCGAGGTCAGAGCCTATCTCGGCAATATGCTGCCGCAGCTTGATTACTGGAAGAATTACGAGCAGCTCTCCGACGGCGGCGAGTTTGAAAAGTTCAAGCTGACCCTCATTGACGAGATCAACGCCCTGAATATCGAGGGTATGCCTAAGCTCGAAAAGCTCAACGCCCTTGTCGGCAGCTATGTCGATCTGCCATACAGGCTCCCGAACGGGAACACCGTAAAATTTCTTGACCCCAATGCCACCTATCTCGGCAATCAGCTTGAAAGCGAGTTCGGCGGCGAGCGCTGCTTCGGCGTGCTCGCAAATATGGATTTTATCCTCGTCTGCACTTACGAGCAAGACGGCAAGGACCCAGAGCTCGTGCTTTATAAAAAGAGATGATCCATTACAACCAGATAATAAAAAGCGGTACCCTGTCCCTTTTAGGCAAGGTGCCGCTTTTTGTGCTCATTGTTTTCTTATTCCCGCGACCGTATCATTCCGCAGACCTCGTCAAGGGTCGGCGGGCACAGCTGGCTCGGGTATCTCGATACCGCCACAGCTGCACAGGCGCTTGCAAACCTCACAAGCTCGTCGTCGCTCATGCCCTTCGCAAGGGCGTAGACACAGCCCGCCTTGAAGGTGTCGCCTGCTCCGAGAGTGCTTGCGGCCTCTACCCTGAAGGGCGTGAAGGTCTTTGCGGTATCTCCCCTCCTGCCGTAGAGCAGATCTCCGGCGCCGTTGGTTATTATCGTCAGGCCGTCGGAGTTCCCGGCGAAAAGCGGAAAGTATCTCTTCCTGTCGGCCTCGCCGTAGTTCATCTGGAGCGACTCGCCCGAGATCACCGTCACAGCCGCGTGTCTGTGAACGTAGCTGTCATACTTGCAGTCTATGATCACATAGGGCTTCCCGTGCTTTACGCACAGCTCCGCACAGCTCCGCGAGTCCTCCCCGAAGCAGTCGTCAACAGCGGCAGTATCGCACATGAGAACATCGCTCTCACGGGGCTCGTTCCAGTGCTTCTTTCCGCCGCTCTGAGCCTCGCCGAAGAAATGTCCGAAGCGCCCCAAGGGAGTGCGCACGTCTCCCGAGATCAGTATGTAGTCCTCCAGCCCCTCAAAGTCCTCGTCAAAGGTGAGGGAGCCGAGATCAACGCTCTTGTTTTTGTAGAATTCCCTCGTCAGCTGCGCAGTGCTCCTGCCGATGTGGGTGCCGTCTATCCTGACCGCCGCCCCGAGAGAGGCGAGGACCGTGGCGCAGGTGCCTGTCTCACCGCCGATGAACCTTGCGCTCTGCTCTATCTCCGTGTATTCGTCGGGTGTGGGGAAGTCCTTGATCTTAAAGCTGTTCGAGCCGCAGATCATTCCGTAAAGATAGATGTTCATGCCTTGTCCTTTCGTTTTATCGGGTGCCGTATCACCGTTTTCAGCTTGTCGGGAGATACCTTTCGCGCGTCCGAAAGATATATCTCGTGGTGAAAGCGGCTCTCTGTAATATCAAGAGAATACCCCTGTTCCGTCATGTATTCGTGCATGAGCCGTACCGTCGCAGGCTCGTCATCGTAGCTGCCGATGTGCATACACTGCACGCACAAGCCCTCGTCATAGGTCAGGAATTCCACTTTGGAGAAGTCCGTTTTTTTCTTTCGTGCCGCTTCCTCTATCGCCCAGTCGAAGTCGGCTTTCGTTACAAAATCGGGCAGGCGGATAAGCGACACCCACTTGAAATCCTCCTTGTGGGCATAGTCCACTCCATGCACACCGTCCTGCCACCAGAAGCCCTCCAGCGGCGGCACGACATAGTCAAAATAGCCCTCGATCCGATGCTCGCCCTTTTTGCTCATCTTGATCGTGTAGGCAATGCCGTAGAGCAGCTCGATCGCCTGCTTGTACTCGCCGCCCTCGGTGTTCGGGTCGCCCTCGCCGCGCACGGCGATATAGTTCATCGGCGGCACGGTCACGATCGTCGGCTCCTTCGGCGGCATATAGAATTCCTTGTATTCCTTTTTGAAATCGAACGGCATATCATTTCCTCCGTTTCTTCGGCTCCGGCAGCTCGTCATACATCGCCGTGATAAGCTGAAACAGAAATCCCTTATCGTCCACATTGTCCACAAGAAGCATTTCTTTAGCCCCATCATAGGGAAGCTCCAGCGCCGCATCGGGCATCAGCTTACGGGCGGATTTCACAGGCTTCACGAGGAAACGGTCATCATATATTCCGCCAAAGATCCTGCCACGGTAGTAAAGTATATATTCGCCCATCATAGCCTTATGCGTGATCTCATCAAGGGCAGACAGCTGTTCGAGTATGAAGTTAAGATATTCCTTTGTTGACGGCATATTATCCCTCCTGTTCTTCCAGCACTGCGCCTGTCTACGGGGCTGTGCTGCGATCATTATACCACAGAAAACGGGCAGCGTCAATGTTGCAGGACAAATTTGCAGGCGCCGTTTATCCGCGCTCCTTTGTCAGGCGGTAGGCCGCCGGCGACAGCCCCGTGTGCCGCTTGAAGACTGTGCTGAAATAGCTCGGGTCTCCGTAGCCGCAGGCAGCCGAGATCTCCGCGACGGTCAGCTCGCTCTCCCTCAGCATTCGGCAGGCCTCGTCTATCCGCCGCCCCGTGAGGTAGTCGTTGGGGCGCATATTCAAAGCGCTCTTGAAAATGCGGCAGAAGTGCTGGTGAGTCACGCCCGTCAGCTCCGCCAGAAAGGGGATAGGTATATCCTCGGCGTAGTGGTCGTAGATGTATCTCAGAGCAGGTATAAGCACCGAGAGCTGGCGGCTGCGCCTGACGTCGGCCTCGGTGTTGAAGAGCCGCCTGAACCCGATGATGTAATCATACACCAGCGCCGAACAGGTGAGGCCGCTGTAAAGAATGTCCGTCCGCTGAGACTCCAGCATCGCCGTGAAGATCTGCTGCATCGCCGAAGGGTCGCGTGCCTCGGCGGTGATGACGCCGCCCATCTCAAGCTTTTCGAGAGCCGCCTTGCAGCCTGCGCCGTCAAAGGCGATCCAATCGACCTCCCAGCTCTCGGTGAGGGGGTAGTATTCGTGAGGCGCCTGCGCAGGCAGGAAGATGAACGTTCTCTCCCCGATCTCCTCTGTCATTCCGTCATGCACAAGGCAGCCCCTGCCGCCTGCGCTGTAGAGTATCTGGTGCCACTGGTAGCCCTCGGGTCTGTTGATGTGTCCCTGATAGCTGCTGCCGCCGATCCCCTTCAGAAGAAAGGGCAGCCCCTCAAGCTCGGGATTGTATGGGTAGATGCTTTTCTCGATATTCATTATTTTCACCTCTGTTCCATTATAACCCGCCGACCGCCGCCTTGTCAACAGCCCCGTAAACATCCTGCTCTGCGGAAATCGTTTTCGCGACGCGGCTTTTGTTTTTTGAACATGAAAGCCCCCGTTTCATTTCAAAATTTCAGCTTGAAAACAGCCCCGCATAATGGTATCATATAATCAAGCAGTAAGCCGCCCGCGCACCGTTCTTCCTCCATCACGGTCGCGGCGGCCGACCTGAGTAAAAAAAGGAGAGATCGTTATGATAAAGAAAGCAATAGCCGCCCTACTCGCGGGGACGATGGTGCTTGGCATGACAGCTTGCGCAAGCTCCGACAGTTCAAACGCGGACAGCACCGCAAACGCCGCCTCTGATTCGGCAGCAGAGCAGGAGACCCCCGAAGAAACAGAAAGCTCCGCCGCCGCAAGACGCGAAAAGCTCTACACCTACCTCTGTGATAACTTCGGCAAGACCATGCTTTCCTGCCAGCAGGAAAGCACCTGGATGGGCTCCCCCGACTACGAGATGGATTACATTCAGGAGACAACGGGCAAGCTCCCTGCCATGCGCGGCCTTGACTTCATGAACAACGACTTCGACGGCGTTGTCGAGCGCTCGAAGGAGTGGGACGCCAAGGGCGGCATCGTCACTATCTGCTGGCATACGGGCACCGCAGGCTCAGGCTATCAGGAGAGCCTCGACGAGAAGCCCGATTTCGCAAAGCTGCTTCAGGACGGCACCCCCGAGAACGAGGCCATGATGAAGAGCTGGGATCAGGCCGCAAAGGCCCTGCAGCAGCTCCGTGACGCGGGCGTTCCCGTGCTGTGGCGGCCCTTCCACGAGTTCGACGGCCAGTGGTTCTGGTGGGGCAAGGGCGGCAAGGATAACTTCATCAAGCTCTGGCGGCTGATGCACGACAAATTCACGAACGAGTACGGCCTTGACAACCTTATCTGGGTGCTGGGCTATTCGGGCGAGGTCAAGAGCGGCTGGTACCCGGGAGACGAGTACGTTGACATCATCGGCTCCGACACCTACGACAACTCCACCAACAAGAACGCCTGGAAGAAGCTGGAGAAGATCGCCGACAAGCCCCTTGCCTTCCACGAGTGCGGCTTTGTCCCCTCTGTCGAGCAGTTCGAGAAGGACGGCGCCATCTGGTCGTGGTTCATGATCTGGCATACCGATTACATCACAGGCAACAACAAGGACCGCCTCAAAGAGGTCTACAACAGCGACAAGGTCATCACTCTCGACGAGATGCCCGAGTTCTGAAATATATGTGCAAAACGCTCCGCTTGGCGGGGCGTTTTTTTGCCTAAAATAAACAAAAGCGCCTCTTTACGCGCTTTTGTTATGCTGCCAGCATAATTCCGAAGGCGGCTTTGTGCAAAATATTTATACACGGAATGTGTTTTTTGTGCATAGATACGAAATAGTTTGTTAATCATTGACTTTTGCTCCAAAATAATGTTATAATGAATATTATTAGAGTGGATAAGTGTCTCTGCTTGCCTAAAGCGGCGGTGCTCGGAAGGCGGCGATCAATTTGGAACAAACGCAAACGACAGAGGCTGAGAACGCCAAAGAAATAACGGCGCCCGTGCAGTCCTCGGCCGATGCTCCCGAGAACGCAGCCCCCGATCTCGAAACAGCCGAAACAGCAGAAAAAACCGATAAGCCCCAAAAGAAGAAAAAGAAGCGCTCGGCCGGCAGCTATGCCGCAGAGCTGGCTATAAAGCTCGGGATCACCGTGCTGGCCGTGTGGCTGCTGTGTACCTTCGTTATAGGTGTTTTCGTCTGCCATACCAATTCCGGCTACCCGATGATAAAGGACGGCGACCTGTGCATCACCTGGCGCCTCGGCGAGCTCGAGCAGGGCAGCGAGATAGCCTATGAGCGCGGCGGAAAGACCTGCTTCGCCCGTGTTATTGCAAAGGGCGGCGACGAGGTAACGATCGCAGGGGGCACCGTCATGGTGAACGGCTATGTCGCCCTTACCGATACGGTCTACGATACCCCCGACGAGGGCTCGTCCATAGCTTATCCTTATACAGTAAAGGAAGATACAGTCTTCGTCCTCAACGACTTCCGCGAGGATATGTCCGACAGCCGCAGCTTCGGCAGCGTGCCGCTCAGCGACTGCAAGGGCAAGGTCGTTTTCGTGATGAGAAGACGAGGAATATGATACAGTTAAACTGATAGAAATAATGGAGGGATAGAAAATGAGAAAAGCAAGACTTCTTGCAGGAATGGCAGCTTCGGTACTGGCAGCAGCTGCTATGGCTCTGCCCGTGAGCGCAACTGTGGCTCCCGGCGGAAACTACAACGTCCCGGCAACAGATGATTCCGTTACCGAGGCAACCATCACCAAGTATCTTATCATGGACAACGAGGCCAACGCGCCTGCCGTTACCATGACTTACACCCTCACTGCCGGCGAGGCAGCCGCTTCAACAGAGGCCGATACCTTCAATGTCTATGAGGGTATCCTCGATAATATCGAAATGGACGGCACCGCCGGTGACTCTGCAACGATCAGCTTCGACAGCAGCAGCACCAAGGCCGACGCCACAGCCGTCGGCCTGATCGACAGCTTTG
Source organism: uncultured Clostridia bacterium (assembly GCA_946533615.1). Classification (GTDB taxonomy): domain Bacteria; phylum Bacillota; class Clostridia; order Oscillospirales; family Ruminococcaceae; genus FB2012. Next base: position 5,995 of record CAMNBY010000289.1, on the reverse strand, counting down.
ATGCCGCCTCTCAGGACTATGTTACCGATGGTTTCAAAATCGACTTCGCTAATGTTGAGTTCCCCGAGCCCGGTATCTACCGCTATGTGATAACCGAGACCTGTAGTCTTGCCGACAATATCGTTTTGCCTATGGACAGCACCGAAAGGACGATCGACGTCTTTGTTGTCGATGCCTCCGAGAACGACGGCACCGCCGCAGACGACAAGAAGCTGAAGATAGAGAATATCGTTCTCTATACCGAGGTCATCGACAGCAACACCGAGTCCGACATTGAGACCGCAGCAGGAACAAAGACTGCCGCCTTCAACAATCTCTATGAAACACATGACCTGACCCTGAGCAAGACCGTAACAGGCAATCAGGGCTCAAAGGATAAGTACTTCGCCTTTGAGGTCGAGATCACCGATGCAGGCAGCGGCACCAAGCTTGACGTCGCCCTCGACAGCGCAGATGATGTACTCGACAAGAGCGCGAAGATCAACGAGAGCATCGCAGCCGACGAGAACCCTGACGTCCTCACAACAGATGCAAGCGGCTCCGTTACTCAGACCTTCTATCTCATGCACGGCCAGAGCCTTGTTATCAAGGGACTGCCTGACGGCGCTAAGTACACTATCACCGAGGACTTTGCAGAATATGCCGTAAGCGCTGAGGTATCCGGCGACACCGACGCCGCCGCCGATACGGGCATCGCCGGCAACGGCATTGTGTCAGACAGCACCACAGGTATCAAGGACGATACCGAAGTTGCCTATACCAATAATAAGGAAGGTACTATCCCCACAGGCGTTATCCTCTCGATCGCTGCTCCCTGCGTGATCGGTATCGCAGTAGTAGGCGGCATCATCGTTCTCTCTGTAAAGAAGAAGAGGAGCGAAGCAGAGGAATAAGCCATGGCAGAGGGCACAAGACGCTGCCTGAAAACCCTCAACGACCTCTATGACAAGGCGCTGAGGCTGGCGCTGTATATCGCGCTGGGCATAGTTTTCTGGTGTATTTACGACGCGGCTTATGTCTATACCCATACGCTGGATAAGGACATACTCAAATATAAGCCCGACCCCTACGGCGATAACACAGCCGCCCTCGACTCGCCCATCACGGACGACATGGTCTCGTGGCTGACTATCGACGACACGAACATAGACTACCCTGTCATGCAGGGCAGAGATAATACCGAATACCTCAACAAGGATCCCTTCGGCGAGTATTCCCTGTCGGGAAGTATCTTCCTCGACAGCCGCTGCTCCCCCGATTTTACCGACGACTATTCCCTTGTCTACGGACATCACATGGAGTACGGCAAAATGTTCGGCGCCCTTGACGAGTTCCTTGACAGCTCTTACCTTTCGGCGCACAGCACAGGCACCCTTATTATCGGAAAGGACGCCCATGCGGTCTATCCGCTGAAAGTCTTCGCGGCGCTGAATGTCAACGCCCGCGACAACGAGGTGTTCAGCCCCTCTGAATCATTGGAAACAAGAAAATATCTCGCCGCCCATTTAGGCGAGGAGCCCGAGGATAAGCGCATCCTGGCGCTCTCCACCTGCTCCGAGGGCGACAGCCTTGCAAGGATCGTGGTCTTCTGCTATATCCTCGACGAGCAGAAACAAAAGAATGCAAACTAAAACAAGGAGGTGTGCCATGCTTTTACAACTGAATAAGTTAAGAGCCGCTCTGGCGGCAGGCGTGTGTACACTTGCCTTGCTCTGCGGCTCAGCCCCCGTGGCGTCAGCCTATACCGAGGTCACAGCCGAGATACCCATCGCCTGCGAAGAGGTCTCGGGCGACAAGGCTCATGACTACCGCATAGAGATACTCGGCGGCGAGGAAGACGTCCCCATGCCCGAGGACGATCACCTGACCGTGGCTCACGGCGAAACAGGCGCCTTCAAGATCGCCATTGCCGAGCCCGGCACATATAAATATACCGTCAAGGAGATCATCGGCGACGAGGAAGGAGTCGAGTACGACACCAGCGTCTACGATGTTACCATCTTCGCCACCAACGGCGAAAACGACGAGCTGACCTACGTTGTCTCGGCGACTGTCGCGGGCACCGACGAAAAGCCCGATAAGATACGCTTCTCAAACGGCACCGAGGACGAAGAGCACCACAGCGCTGATGAGGACAACTCGCAGCCTGACCGCGGCGGCACAGGCGACAACGACGACCCCAACGGCAACGCCTTCACAGGCAGCGGCGGAATAACGGTCTCGGCGCTGTTCCTGACCCTTATCCTGCTTTTCGTATTCAGAAAACGAGATAACAAAGACGAAAACGAACAATAATTATGGAGGGATAGAAACAATGAAAATGAAGAGATTTTTTGCAGGATTGGCAGCAGCGGCCCTTTCGGCCGCAATGATGGCAGCCCCCGCAAGCGCATCGACCATAACTTCGACCGATTTTAGTTATGAGGGCGTTGAAGGCGGAACACATACTTTCAACAAGTATCTTGTTATGGATAGTGGTGTTGAGTGCCCGGCAGCAGAATTTACTTACACAGTAGCCAACGGAGCCGCAGTAACTACTTATGGTAACGGAGAAATGGAAGTTTATTCAGGCTCTAAGGCAACAGGTACACCCACGGTTGCTAATGTTGTTTTTGCTGCCGGTGATACAAAGACCAATGGTGCAGAAAATGATGGGATCACAGGTAATGCAGGTGCAGGCAGTGTTACAGAGGCTTATGTCAGAAAAGATCTGATCGTTGATTTCAGAAATGTTACATTCCCCGAGCCCGGTGTTTATCGCTTTATCCTTACTGAAAACACTACATTTGATAACGGTGTCTCGCTCAGAAGTACTCCCGCTGCCAGGACGCTTGATGTTCTTGTAGAAGACAATCAACAAAACGATCACAAGCTTGTAGTAAGCAGCTATGTCCTTTATGACAGAGAGATCAATACAGCGTTTGTGAAGGAAAACACTCTTGGCGGTGGAAATAAGGCGGGAGAGACTTCCGATACCGTTCACAAGACCGATGGCTATGTTAACCAGTATAAATCTCATGAGATCACATTCTCCAAGAATGTAGAAGGCAATCAGGCCTCGCGTGATAAGTATTTCAAGTTTACTGTCACAATAGAGAATGCACCCGGAGCAGTTATTACACTTGACGGTGATTATGTAACTAATCCTACGGCTACTTCGGCTACTGTCTACACTGCAACGGTCATGGCCACTGCAAATGGCGTTGATGACCTGTCAGGTGAAGGAAAGCCCGAAGGTCAGCAGATCGTTGTCCCGACAAGCGGAACCGTAACTCGTGATTTTTACCTTCAGCATGGTCAGGAAATCACACTCACAGGCGTTCCCGAAGGCGCTTCCTACACAATAACCGAGGACAACGAGGATTACAAGCCGGCTATTGAGATCACAGGCGATACTCAGACCGGAGATTCGGCGCTCGATTCCGGCGCCGCGATAGATACCGCTGGCGAGAAGAACACCTACACCGACACCTACCTGAAGAGCGACACGGCCGCTGTTTTCACCAATGACCGTACAGGCACTGTACCCACAGGAGTTATACTTTCGATCGCAGCTCCGTGTGTTATCGGTGTCGCAGTCATAAGCGGCCTTGTGATAATGAACATCAAGAAGAAGAAAAACGAGTCCGAGGAATGATCTCAGACCCCAAAACGCAAAACAAAAAGCTCTCCCGCGGGGAGAGCTTTTTTAATGCCTGCACAGCATGGAAGCAGAGCCTCCTGCCAAACAAAAAGCCCCTCCGTCCGGAGGGGCTGTGTAATTTCTGTCAGCGATCAGACACCGTACTTTGCAGTGTTAACCTTGATGCCAACGCCCATTGTAGAAGCAACTACAACGCTCTTGAGGTACTGACCCTTTGCAGCAGCAGGCTTAGCCTTTACGATAGCGTCCATGAGAGTGTTGAAGTTCTCTTCAAGCTTCTCGGCGCCGAAGGAAGCCTTGCCGATAGGGCAGTGGATGATGTTGGTCTTGTCAAGACGATACTCGATCTTACCGGCCTTAGCATCGGTAACAGCCTTTGCAACGTCGGGGGTAACAGTACCGGCCTTGGGGTTCGGCATAAGTCCGCGGGGTCCGAGGATCTTACCGAGACGGCCTACAACGCCCATCATGTCAGGCGATGCAACAACAACGTCAAAATCCATCCAGTTTTCCTTGGTGATCTTCTCAACGAGGTCCATGCCGCCAACATACTCAGCGCCTGCAGCCTTTGCAGCCTCGAACTTGTCTTCCTTGCAGAATACGAGAACTCTTACGCTCTTACCGGTACCGTTGGGAAGAACAACAGCGCCTCTTACCTGCTGGTCAGCGTGACGGGAGTCAACGCCGAGGCGGATATGAGCCTCGATAGTCTCGTCAAACTTTGCCTTAGCGCCCTTAGCGGCCATATCGAGGGCCTCGGGAGCATCATAAAACTTAGCTCTGTCAACTGCCTTAGCGGAGTCAACATACTTCTTTCCGTGTTTCATAGTCCGTGTCCCTCCTTTAGTCTACCACAGTAACGCCCATAGAGCGGCAGGTACCTGCGATCATGCTCATTGCAGCCTCAACGCTTGCAGCGTTAAGGTCGGGCATCTTCTGCTCTGCGATCTTCTGAACCTGCTCCTTGGTGATAGTAGCCACCTTGGTCTTGTTAGGTGTACCGGAGCCGGACTCGATCTTGCAGGCCTTCTTGATAAGAACTGCGGCAGGAGGAGTCTTGGTGATGAATGTGAACGAACGGTCAGCATAAACGGTGATAACAACAGGGATGATAAGACCGATATCGTTCTTGGTCCTCTCGTTGAAATCCTTAGTGAATGCCATGATGTTTACGCCGTGCTGTCCGAGTGCAGGACCAACAGGCGGTGCAGGAGTTGCCTTTCCTGCGGGGATCTGAAGCTTAATATAGCCTACTACTTTCTGTGCCATCTTGCGCACCTCCATAATTTGTGGTAAGGCGAGCCTTCGGGGCTCTCCCACTCTTTTTGAAGCGATGATGACCGATGCTGCGCATTATTTCCAGCGCATACACCCGTATATCAACAAATGCTTCTAATCGTACTTCGCTTATTCCGCGGCCTTTACGTCGCTTGCGGGGATCTTCAGCGGTGTGGGTCTGCCAAGCATGGAAACGATGATCTCAACCTGTGCGTTTTCTTCATCAATGCTGGAAACCTCGCCCGAATATCCCTCGAACATACCTGAAACAACGTTCACCATGTCGCCGACAGCAACGTTGATCTTTACCTCTGCGGTCTTGATCTCGCCTGTCTCGATGCCAAGCGCTGCAACTTCCTTTTCGGAAAGCGGCACAGGCTTCGATGCAGGTCCGACAAAGCCCGTAACGCCTCTGGTGTTTCTTACGATGTACCACGAGTCGTTCGTTACTATCATCTTGACAAGCACGTAGCTGGGGAACAGCTTTCTTTCTACTTCCTTTTTCTTGTCGTCCTTTTCCTCAACGCAAAGCTCGGTAGGGATCTTCACGTCGCAGATAAGGTCCTGAAGCTTACGGTTCTCAACAACCTTTTCGATATTCTCTTTTACCATATTCTCATAGCCGGAATATGTGTGTACAACATACCACTTTGCTTCTTCAGCCATAGTACATACCTCCGTCAAAAATGCTGTCAGACCGTATCTGCTGCTTTTACGAGCCTATGCTCAGCAGCGCCTTGATAACTGCTGCCAGACCTGTGTCGATAGCAAACAGGAAAAGTCCCGTTACACACATAACTGTCATAACGACGCCTGTGTTGTTGACTACCTGCTTTCTTCCGGGCCATACGACCTTCTTCATCTCGCTTCTGAGATCTTTGAAGTATTTCTTGATACCGCCCTTTTTCTTTTCGGTCTTGGCAGGCTTGGACTTCGCGTTAGCCTTGGAGTCAGCCTCTTTCTTAGCCATAGTAACCTCCCGACTTACTTAGTCTCTTTGTGAAGAGTGTGCTTCTTGCAGAACTTGCAATACTTGTTCATTTCAAGTCTGTCAGGGTCATTCTTCTTGTTCTT
>CAMNBY010000288.1 GCA_946533615.1 uncultured Clostridia bacterium | reverse complement strand
TCTGCCACGTCCTGCGAGGGGGAGACCACAAGAAGGGAACGTCCCCGAAAACGCAAGCGCAAAAGAGGGCGGGTCTTCCCTTCTTAAGGTCTCCCCCTCGCGCTCCCCCGTCCTTAATATCCTTTCCCGCCCTCTTTTGCTCCCTCGCCGTGAGAGAGTGCTGATTATGCTTCTTCTGCGACGTATCGGGATAGGTCTGTTCGGTCTTAACCGGCTTTGTGTGGTGTTTGTGTGGGCTTTCCGCTCTACTATGGTGGAAACACTTCGGGCTTGGTGTGTTGAGACAGGATTTGAAATTGCTGCCCTCGTGTGAGCTTTAATCGTGAATTGCCAATTAATCTGCTTCGCGGCAGATACCGCCGCAGGCGGCACATTCATTGTGCATTGTGAATTGTGAATTGTGCATTGAAAACCAGCGCAAGCCCTGACGTTCCACTCGGAACAAGCCTGCCTGACGGCTGCACCGCCGCCTCATTCACAAAGTGAAACCGCCTCCCCCCCGGGGAGGCCTCGCAAGGCTCCGCCAAGCGCTCTATTGACAAATGGTGGGGGAATTAAAAAAGGGGTTGAATTGTGGCTTTGAATGTGGTATAATAAGATGTGTATTTGTGTCCGACGGAAGGGGGCGTTTTTGTGAGGTCTTTAAGGCTTGCGGCCTGTGCTGCGGCAGCTGTAATGCTCAGCGGCTGCGCCGGGGTCAATCTGTCCGTGGACAACCTGCTGGCGGCGCCAAAGCTGACGAACGAGCAGTCCGAGATACACGAAGCGCTCATAAACGCCGTCGGCAGCAATATAACTCTGAAATATCCCAGAAACGGCGACAACCGTTCGGCCTACGTCGTTGCCGACATCGACGACGAGGAGACCGACGAGGCCATCGTCTTTTATGAATACTCGGGAACAGACGGAGCCGAGGACGGCCTGCGGGTCAACCTGCTCGACCGCAACGAGAACGGCGAGTGGTACTCGGTCAAGGAGATCGCGGGCGCAGGCACCGAGATCGACAAGGTGATCCTGACAAAGGTAAGCGGTGTCAGCGGCACCTGCATACTTGTGGGCTACCAGACGATGACGGGCGAGGAAAAGACCCTCGAGATCTATTCCTACAAGGGCGGCGAGTTTACCCGCATAGGCACAGACAACTACTCTGTGCTCGAGGCCATCGACCTTAACTCCGACGGCACGAACGAGCTTGTGACGATCAGGAAGAGCACCAACGCCGAGACAGGCCAGGTGACTGCGAAGGCCTCGCTGCTGGAGATGAAAAACGGCGAGATAACCGCAGGCCAGAGCATTGATATGTGCGACAACGTTGCGTCCTACGTCAGGGCAAGAGCCGCAAGGGTAAGTGACGGCAGGACGGCGCTTTACGTTGACTCGCTGAACGCCGACGGCAGCTTGCAGACCGAGCTGATCTACTACCGGTATTCTGCGCTGCAAAACCCGATGAGCCTGAGAGGCGAGAAGCTTCTGCCGCTGTGTACGCGGCCTTCGGGCTACTACAGCGTTGACATCGACGGCGACGGCGTTATCGAGATACCCTCAACGCGGGTGATGCTCGGCTACGAGAGCGCTCTGCCCGAGGATCAGCTGCTGATGACCTCGTGGACGGTCTACGAGGATTTCTACGAGCTTACACCGAAATACTCGGGCTACTACTCGGTGCCCGACGGCTTCACGATGATCTTCCCCTCCCGCTGGACGGACATGGTAACGGTCAAGAAGGACTCTGCCACGGGCGAGACTGTCTTTTACAAATACGAGGGCGACATAAACGCCGAGATGACCGAGCTTATGCGGATAGCGGTCAAGGCCAAGCCCGACTCTCAGGATTACATCTATGACGGCTATCAGGTAGTCAGGACGGTAGGCCAGCTGGACTATCTTGTCAAGCTTCCCACCGACAGGCGCGAGCAGCTTATCCTGACGATCGACGAGGTCGCCAACAATTTCTACGTTGTTCCGACATAAGGACGCCGAGGCACAAAGGATATAAAAATTTGGACGGTCGCAAGGGGCGGCAGAAAAAGGCAGCTTCCCCCGCAGGGGAAGAATAACTTTTTCTGCATCATACCGAGCCGCAGGCGGCGCGGGCTCTGTGATCGGATAATATAAACATCTGAACGGAGGTACAGACAATGAGAAGAGTTTTAGTTTGCGAGGACGAGGATTCCATCAGGGAGTTTGTAGTTCTCAATCTTACGCGCAGCGGCTACGAGGTAGTTGACGTAAACTGCGGCGAAGACGCGATCGCGGCTTTTGAAGAGGCCGACGGCGGCTTTGACGTTGCGCTTCTGGACATCATGATGCCCGGCATCGACGGCCAGCAGGTGTGCAAGAAATTCCGCGAAAAGAGCGACACGATGGGCATAATCATGCTTTCGGCAAAGTCGCAGGAGATGGACAAGATCTCATCTTTGATGAACGGCGCAGACGACTACATCACCAAGCCCTTCTCGATCTCTGAGCTTGTGGCGAGAGTTGACGCTGTATGCCGCAGGGTAAGTATGTCTCACGCCAAGCCCGAGGCTTCCTCGACCATCACTTCGGGACCCTTCGTGCTCAACCTGAAGAGCAGGACGGTATCCAAGAACGGCGAGACCATTGATCTGACTCAGGTGGAATATCAGATAATGGAATATTTCTTCAAGAACCAGAACACCGCGCTTGACCGCACGAGCATACTGAACCACATCTGGGGCGAGAGCTACTACGGTGATGACAAGATAGTAGACGTAAACATCAGGCGCATCCGCATGAAGATAGAAGACGAGCCCTCGAACCCGAAATACATTCTGACGATCTGGGGCTTCGGCTACAAGTGGAGCGCGTCTTAACGCAGACGGCGTAATCCGCGAGATCGGCGGCAAGCCGACCCGGGCGCGGGTGCGCAAGTCGCGAGATCACTCGCAAGCTCGTTCACAACAGCGAAATGTGCCGGGGCTCCCTCGCGATACGGTGGGGG
>CAMNBY010000287.1 GCA_946533615.1 uncultured Clostridia bacterium | reverse complement strand
CGCCCGGCAAGGAAAATTTGTGTGCTATGACGGAAAATATGCAAGCAGATGACGTGCAGAGGCGCAAGCCGCGGGTTGTGCGGTGTTGCCCTCAAGGAAAGGAGACCCGCAATGGACAAGTATGACAAGATACGGCACCTGTCAAGGCCGCAGTACGAGGACTTCCCCCCTATGTCTATCCACGACAGGGCGGCACAGTTCAGCCCCTTCGCAGCCCTCACGGGCTATGACGCAGCCGTCGCGGAGACCGCAAGACAGGTGGACAGCAAGCTCGAGCTCACCGAGGATCAGGCAAACGAGCTGAACCAAAAGCTCTCGCGCCTGCTCGAAAGGCTCTCCGACCGCCCCGAGATACGCCTGACCTACTTCGTTCCCGACAAGCGCAAGGACGGCGGAAAGTACATCGACAAAACGGGCGTCGTCCGCATCTACGACAGCTACGCCCGCCAGCTGGTGTTCACAGACGGCGAGCGCATCAATGTCAATGATCTTTATTCTCTGGAATTCACGGGCGAGGAGGGCTGAGACTACAGCCCTGCCTTGTCAAGCTCTTCGATAAACGCGGGGCGGTGTTCGTACCTCCCGCGAAGCTCCGCTGTCAGCTTCTCCGCTGCCCTGCGGCCGAAGACCGACATAAACCTTACAAGCAGCTTCGCCACCTCGCTGTACATACTGCGGTAGGACGAAACGGCTGCCCTCTCGCGTATCAGCCCCGTGAAGATCGCCCGTGCCTCTTCGCGGTGCTCCGTCGCGGCAAGCAGGGGCGCAAGCTCTGCAACGCTCTCTTTCTGTCTGCGGCAGAGCTCTATCGCCCTCTCGGTCAGCTGCTCCCTTTTCAGGATATACACATAGCTTTTGTTCTCGGGCGCCTCAAGCAGGCGCTCTTTTGTTTTCTCATATTCTTCGTCGGAGAGCAGATCGCAAAGCTCCTCGTAGCTTTGGGTGCTGCCGTGGAGCACCAGCTCGTAAAGCGTCGAAACCAGCTTCTCGCGCTGCTCCGTGACCTCGTAAACATCGCGCAGGCGCCGCAGCCATTCAAGGCGGCTGACCGTCCCGAGCAGGCAGGCCGCCCTGGCAAAGTCCTCGGCTCTTTCCCATTCGTCACGCTCCGCTGCCCGCTTGAACGCGAAGTCAAGCACGCTGTTGCTGCTGCGGTTCGCCTCGATGAATTCTTCAAGCTCCGCCTCTGTGTAAAGCTCGTCCGCGAGCCGAAGCTTTATGTCTGTGCTGTCCTCGCTGCCGTCAAGCAGGGCAAGATAATCCTCCCTGCGGGCATCGCGGTCGGCAAAGGGCAGCAGTATGCGGAACCAGCGCTCCTCGCCGTCATCAAAGCTTAAAAGCGACTTCGCCGCAAGCATCACGGCCCACTGCTTCGAGGCCTCGGGCTCTCCGCGGGCGATGATCTCGCGGTTCAGCTCCGCCATTCTCCGTGCAAGAACGTCCGAGAGGCCGTTAAGCTCCTCCCTGTCGCGGCTGCTGACCGAGGCGCAGCCCTCGAGCGAGCTTAGCATACCGAGCTGCGTGCGGGTCATGAGGTCGGTGTCCTCGAGTTCGTCGATGTCCTCGAGAGCCTCATAAAACGCATCGACGGTCAGCGAGATGTCAAAGCGCTCGCTTGCGCCTGACCCGAAGAGAGTGCGCCTGAAACGCTCGAGGATGTCCCTCTCGGTGACACGCTCGGCCGCCGAAAAGATGCGCGAGATCGAATCCCTGTCGCTGTGAGCCAGCTCCTTCACAAGCCGCAGAAGCTCACGCCGCGAGCAGCCCTCGAGCCGCTCGTCAAGGCCCTCGCGCGCAAGCCTGTGACCCTTCTCGCTGAGCGCAAACAGCACCGCCGCCTCGTGCTTGCAGTACGAGTGCTCGGCAAACGGGCAGGTGCAGTCCATATCGCAGAAGCTGCTGTCGCCGACGAGCGTAACATGGACGGTGTAGATCTCGCTGCCCGCGACCAAAGCCCTGTAGCGTCCGCCCCTGACGTTCACAAGCTCCAGCACTTTGCCCTCCTTGAAGTAGCTGTACCCCCTCTCAAGTATCGTCGGCGAGAAGACACTGTCAAGCTCGTAGATGTTCACAGGCTCACCTCCCTTCCGTCAGGCCTGCCTCTCAGGAAACAGCGCCGCCGTATTCGATCACGCGGCAGTCAGGCACCTCGGGCTCGTGTTCGCCAAGCTTCTCCGTCAGCAGCCCGTCGATGTCAAAGAGCGGCAGCATGATCGTTATGCCGTCCTCGCCCTGCTCGACGGTGTCGCCCTCCTGATTGAAGAACCCGCCCAGAATGCCCAGCGCCAGATCCATCGCGTCAATGCTGTACACGTTCTCGGTGTCGGGGTCAAGCACGTTCAGAATTCGCTCATCGGGGTCGATGTAAACGCTCATCAGCGTGCCCTCTGCCCTGAAGCGGTTGTATGCCCTGACGTAGATATAGGACGCGACCTTCTTCAGCAGCGAGTCGGCGGACTCGTCCTCGGTCAGCCCGGTGCTGCCCCTCGCGCCGATCACAGCCCCCAGAAGAGCCGCCCCGAAGCTCAGATCCTCGTCGTCGGAAACGTTCAGCCCGAGCTTCTTGTCAAAGGCACGACCCGAGTTCGCAAGGTCGTTTGCGTAGGTCAGCACCAGCAGGTCCATGGTGGTGTCGGGGTCCAGGGCGCTGCTGTCCAGCCTGCCCTCCATGATCATACGGCAGAGCTCGTCAGCCTCCGCGAGCAGCTCGGTGTCGTATCTTTCGGCGCAGCGAATGTCGTTGATGATGTCGGTGTGTGTCATATTTTTTCCTCCGTTCGTTTTGCGCTCCCGAGGGATCGCGCTCTTGGTCTTTCCTTTTCTCTGTCTGTATTATACCACACCAGATGTTCAAAATATGCACAACTGGAATTATTTCTCGGATATTTTTCCGCACTTTTCGCGCAGGCGGAGTTTTCTCTGTTTTGCCCAAAAATGCGCCCCCCAATTTGTGCAAACAAACGTTTTTTCAGAGAACAAATTCACACACCCCCGTTTGTTGCACGTTTATATGCAACAAAACGCACTTTTTGAGCTGTTTATAGGGAGAACGTTTCGGCGGCAAATGCACTCTCCTCTTGTACAAGATACTTATACAAGTCTTATAATATAAAACTTTTATTATCAGATATTAATATTAATAATAATTCTATTATGTCATAATTGATATAATAATAAATTATATCATAGATTATGACATAAAGATTATAGCATAATCATAAGAATATATTTATATTTGTTTATGACATAAGAGATTATGATATAATGCCCTTCGCCGCTGACGCGGCTTCGGGGAAAGTACGGAAATGCACCTCTCTCCCCGTTGGGCGAGAGTGCATTTGCCGACGGTAATTCACCACATAAGATGCAGCAACAAAAAAGCCTCCCCAAAAAGGGGAGGTCAAAGCAAGATCCCGCGGAGGGGGCCAAATTGTGAATTGTGCATTGTGCATTGTGCATTGAACATCACACATCTGCGTAAAGCGCCGAAACCTTTTTCAGCTCGTCCGAGAACGCGCGGCGAACGTCGCTCGGCGAGGTGATCTCGACGCCGTCGCCGTAGCGCATCACCCACAGATAAAACTGGGTGTTGATGCCGCAGACCGCCCTGATGATGACCTTGCCGGGGTCGTCGAAATCGTCGCGGGAGGAGGCCGTGTGTCCAAGCTGCTCGAGCATCTCGTCCAGCAGGTAGCGCTTCACGCGGAAGGTCACGCGCTCAAAACGCTCGGGCTCGAAGACGTTCACCACAAAGCCCTCGGGCTTTTCGGGTCTCGGGAGGCGCCTGCGGTCGGGGTCGCCCGCTTTGATATTCTTCATTCTGTCGATGCGGTAGGTGCGGAAAGCCCCCGTCTCCTCGCTCCAGCAGCGCAGGTAGAACCGCTCGTCCACATATATCACCTTGACGGGCAGCACGTCGCGGGGCTTGCTGTCGTAGCGGATATTGCCCGCCGAGTCAAATTTTCCGTAGCTGAAATGCACCCGCCGCCGCTCAGAGATCAGGCGGTGCAGCTTGTCCAGATTGCCCAGCAGGTCACGGGGAGCCCGCCCCGCCTCGTTCAGCTCGATGCGGCTGATAAGCTGCCTTATCTCGCTCTCGGAGCACATTCCCTCGAACTTGTGTATCAGCTCCTGCTTCTGCCTCGCCGAGAGGAACTTGTTTATCGACAGCGAGTCCACGATGAAGCGTATCTCGCCAACGGTGAATTTCTTTCCCGTCACGCTGTAAAGTGCCGTGTTGTGCGGGCCGTTTGTCTTTTTGATGTCCACGCCCTGGCTCTCAAGCCTTTCAAGGTCGCGCCTTATCGTCAGCGCCGACACGTCCCGAAGATTGGTGGTGTTTGCCAGATGCGCCTGAATGTCGCGGACAGTGACGCTGTGGCTGTCGTCCGTCACCCGCCTCAGATAGTCAAGTATCCGTATTATGCGCTCGTGCTCCATTTTGACCCCTCCCCGATCGTTTAGCCTGTCAACATTATAGCACTCCCCGCGGGATAATTCAACCGCCGAGGCAAAAAAATCCCCGACGAAACTGTATACTTTTTGGTGATACCCGGTTTACAACTCGGCAAGGCTGTGGGATAGTATTCTTCCGAAGCCGCCCCGACAGCGGGGAGAGAAGGCTCTCGGCGCTTTGAAAAAAATTTTTTTCAAAAACCTTTAACCTTTTCGGGACTTGCACCCTCTAATGATCAGAAGGGCGAAACGGCCTTCAAAAATACATATCAACAGGAGGAAGAAAAAATGATGAAGAAATTCATGGCAGGGGCACTGACAGTCACGATGCTCCTCGGAACAGCGGCAGCCCTGCCGCAGAGCAGTATCTCGGAGAGCTTTGCCATCACGGCAAGCGCCGATACGGTAAGCGACCTCGTGGAGCAGGCCTGGTCAGACGGCCTGAACAGCAGCAAGCCCGTGACCTCGGGTGACTGGACATACCGCGTGCGCCCCAACGGCACTCTTATCGTAGACAGCTACAACGGCAAGTCAAAGGACATCGTGATCCCCGAAAAGATAGACGGCAAGACCGTGACCGTGCTCTGGACGGTCGATAATGCCGTCAGTGGCGCAAACAGCCTGACTATGCCCGACACTGTGGTCTTTGCCTATGGTGTCGCTTTCGGCACCGACACTCCCAAAAAGATAGTGCTCAGCCGCAACCTTATGTATGCAAGCGAGAGCTTCTTACCTGCCGATAAAACAGAAGAGATCGTTCTCCCCGACAACACGGATTTCAATTTCTTCTGCCTTGGCTGGGGCTCGGAAAAAACAAAGTACACGCTGCCCGCAAATGCCAAGAACATCACCATGCAGGACAATGCAGTTTACAGCAAGGACAAGACCAAGCTGCTGTTCATCACCACCAAAGGCACAAAGCCCGTTACCGTCCCCAAGACCGTTACTTCCTTTGCCGATAATCTCTACAATCTCTACGCTCCGAGCTTCATCTTCGAGGACGGCATGACAAAGCTTCCGACTCTCCCCAGCTACCAATCCTCGGGTACAGAAATGGTGCTTGTCATTCCCAAAAGCGTAAAGTCCATCGACAAGAAGTGGGTGTGCTTCCACGAGGAATATTACGACAAGGAAACAGGCAAGGATATAAACCGCACAGCGGTGTGCCCCGGCGTCACCATCAAGGGCTACAAGGGCTCTTACGCCGAGACCTTCGCAAAGAAGAACGGCGTTAAGTTCGTCGAGATCGGCGCGTTCTCCGATTGCAAGGTCACTATCCCCTACTCGTCCTACACCTACCGCGGCAGAGCGATAAAGCCCACCGTCACCGTAAAGGACGCAAACGGCAATAAGCTCACCAAAGGCACCGACTACACAGTTTCCTACAAGAACAACACCGACGTAGGCACCGCGACCATCACAGTAACGGGCAAGGGCGCCTACAGCGGCACGCTCACCAAGAAGTTCACCGTCAAGCCGCTCGACCTCACGTCCTCTTACGCCAAGGTCGCAATGCCCTACAGCGCTTACACCTATGTTGCAGGCGGCGTGAAGGCAAAGCCCTCCGTGAAATTCAAGGACGGCAGCACTATCCCGACAACAGCCTACAGCCTGAGCTATTCGGGCAACACCAAGCTCGGCACCGCGGCCGTGACCATCAAGGGTGACGGCAAGAACACCACGGGCTCTGTAAAGAAGACTTTCATCGTTAAGCCCGAGAAGAACGAGATCAAGACCATCACCGGCACCGCCAAGGGCGCCTTCAAGATCAGCTGGAACAAGGCCACCGCAGGCAGCGTCGGCTATCAGGTGCTCTACAGCAGGAACAAGGCGGCCCTCGAGTCCGCCGTCGGTGAAGTAAAGAACTCCAACGCCGCGAAGTACGTTCACAGCTACACCTCCACAAACCTCTCCGACCTCTCCGAGAGCTTCTCTAAAGTCCCGAACTCGGGCGAGACCTGGTATGTCAAGGTGCGCTCGTTCTACACCAAGGACGGCAAGCCCACCTCGACCCGCTACGGCAATTACAGCGACGTCAAGTCCATCAAGGTAAAATAAACTAAGGCAATACCGCACAACCATTGTGCGCAAGATGCGCAGTCAGATTTTTCGTCAGATTGCCTAAATTCGACGCAGGAAGGCTGAC
>CAMNBY010000286.1 GCA_946533615.1 uncultured Clostridia bacterium | reverse complement strand
CTTCTGTATATCATTATAAAACAAAGGATGCACAGAAAACTGCGCATCCGCTTAAATATCATTGGGCGGTCATGTATTCTTCCGCCAGCTCCACAACTCTTTCAAGCTCTCCCTTGCCCTTGAACCTGTGGCCCGCGCCCTCGATGATCTCGAGCCGAGCCTTCGGGTTCGCCTCACAGAAGCGGGCCGTATGCTCGGGCAGGACAATGTCGTCCTTGCTCCCGTGAATGATAAGCATTTCCCGCTGCATATCCGTGCGTGAGATGTCCTTTTCGCACAGCTCGGAATAGAACGTGTAGGGCACGTTGAACCTCCGCTCAAAGCCCATTTCCACAAAGCCTGCGCGCTTGTACTCGTCAAGCGTTACGGGCAGCAGGCGCTCAAAGGTCGCCCTCATGTCCACGGCGGGAGCACGCAGAACGAGCCTTACATCGGCAGGCAGAGCGTCCATCGAGTTCAGCGCTACATACCCGCCGAAGCTCGTGGCAAATATCGCTTTCCTCTCCGCCTCGGGATAAAGACGGCAGGCGTGTTCAAATACTGCCGTCAGGTCAAGGCAGCAGTTCGCGGTGCAGAAATAACCGTCGGCCTTGCTCGTCCCGTGGGCGGGAAGATCAAAGGCTGTCACCGCAAAGCCTCTTGCGGTCATTCTCTCCGCCAGCGCCTCTATGGCCGAGCTTTCCTTGTCGCCGCCGAAGCCGTGGACAGCGGTTATAAAGCCTGTCACAGCACCCTCCGGGAGAAAGTGCTTCAACGGTATCTCGTAGATCTCTGACAGCTCATAGTATTTTATTTTCATGGCTATCACCTCCTTGACCTGATCATACCACGCCCTGTGCGAAAGAAACTGCGCAAAGAAACAGCCGACCCGTTTACGGATCGGCTATCGAAATCAATGAGGGGCATCAGTCGCGGTTGTCCTTCAGGCTTTCGATCATGTCGATGTCCTCGACACGGCGCCTCAGCACAAACAGCGAGCCGAAGTAGCAGACAAGCACCGCCGCACAGGTTATCAGTACGGTCCTTATGCTCATCTCGACGGGGAGTATCATCTCCGTTATCTCGACAAGCGTCTCGGAGAATATCGTCATAATGCCCATGCCCGCGAGCAGCCCGAGAATGATGCCGGGGACGAGCAGTATGTGGTTGCCTCTGAGTATCATCGTGTCGATGTAACTGCGCCTGTAGCCCAGCACCTTTAGCATCGAGATGTTTGCCGACTGCTCGTTAATCATCATGTTCAGCGCAACGTATATCGCCGAGATACATATAACAGCGCCCAGCAGCATGATAACGACCCTGTTCGCCTTTGACTCATCGACCAGCATATTCATCTGCTCCTTGATGGTCTTGTCGCTTGCGATGAGCGCGATCTCGTCCTTCTCAAAGCTTATCTCCTCGTCGGAGAGTATGCAGTCGTAGTATTTTGCGTCAAGCCCCGTGAGCTCCGAGGCGTTCTCTCTTGTGCTTATCGCAAAGATCTCGTAGCTGTTCTCGACAACGCCCATGATGCTGATGGTCTTTTCCTGGAGGGTGGCGTTGTTTTTGATCTTCAGCAGTCCGCCCTTTTCGACCCCGAACATCTTCGACGCCAGCGAGCTTATGTACCAGCCGAGCTCGAGGTCTGCGCGTTTTCCTGTGACGGTGTCCGTGAGGTTCAGCCTCTTGCAGCCGCTGTCGGCGCCGATGACGTTTACTATGCTGCCGCTCTCGGACTCGAAGGAGGCGTTTATCAGCACGTCGGTGTTGTCGCTGTAGGTGCCCTCCTTGTAGTCGCTGAGGTAGTACCTGTATTTGTAGCTGCCTATCTGCGACATCGGGTCGTCAGCCAGCTTTATCATAGAGTCGGAGTAGACGTTTGCAAAGCACATTATCGCGCCACCGAGGAATATCCCGAGGAAGATCACGAAGCTTCTGCCGAAGCTGCCGATCACAGAGCGCAGAGCAAAGCGGGTGCGTACCTTCATCTTGGACTTTGTGAATATCTTCTTCGACTTGCTCTTTGTGCCTGCGGCACCGCTCAAAAGTGTAACGATGTTGTTCTTGAGCGTTTTTCTTGTGACAAGCAGCGCTGCGACAAAGTAGAGCAGAGTCGGGATAACAGCGCCAAGTATCAGAATGTATACAGGCACGCTGAAATCGGGCTTTATCGGCTCAAAGCTCTCGGTCGCGAAGGCTCCGAAGTTGTCGGCGATCAGCACCGTCACAACGCCCATAAGCACACCGCCGAGTATACCCGGGATAAGCGCCATGATGCCGTAGTGGAGCATAATGGTTCGGGGCTTGCGTCCAAGAGCCGAGAGCGTGCCGATTATCTTCTGCTCCTTCGAGATCTTCCTGCTGATGATAAGGCACACAAGCACCACCGCCGTCAGCGGCAGCACAAGCAGCAGTATCCACGACATCAGGAAATATGTGTCGGCCTCCTGATAGATATAGTTTATCCGTCCGTTTACATCGGCGGAAAGATAGCTCAGCGTCGTGTAGTCCTTGTTTATCCTCTTGCGGAAGTCGGTCTCCCTGGACTTGTCGTTGTATCTTACCTTGTAGAGCACAGCGGGCTCTTCAAACTCGCTGTCAAAGGTCTTGTCATCAAGCGCCGCAAGGAAAAAGTCCTTTACGTTCTTGTAGGCGTCGGTGTCGTTCTCGACCATGAACAGATAGTCGGGTCTCAGGAAAAAGCCCGTTATCCTGCGCTCCTTCCTGCCTACCGTTATCGTGTCGCCCACAGAGATGCTGTGCTCCTCGGCATATCCGAGAGAGATCATGACCTCACCCTCGTTTGCGGGGCGGGCGCCATCTGTTATCTTGTAAAGATCAATGGCCTTGCTTTCCTTGAATATCCTTGAACGCGTGCCCGAGCTTTCAACGATGTTTATGTAGCTTTCGCGCTCAAGGGTAACATCGTATTCCTTGCTGAGAGCCGAAAGCTCCTCGTCGGTGATCTCCTCAAGGGTCTCGAACTGTGCGTCCTCGCGGGCGTTGCTTTTTGCAAGGTCGTCGGCGTATTGTTCAAGCCCCGTGCCCGACGAATAGAACAGGAAAAATATCAGCAGCGACACCATAGTCAGCACCGATGCCGATATGTAGAAGGACAGATATGATCTGATACTTCGCGGGTAGCGTCTGTTAAGCATCATACTGCATCACCGCCTTACAGATCAAGATCGGCGGCGTGGCGCTTGTTTTCGTTGTCGATCTTTGATTCCACCTTACCGTCCCTGAACCTTATGACGCAGTCCGCCATGTCGGCGATAGCCTCGTTGTGGGTGATGATTATTATAGTCGTGCCATATAGGTCATTTATCTTTTCAACAAACTCCAGCACCGCGTAGGACGACTTGGTGTCCAGCGCACCTGTCAGCTCGTCACACAGCAGCAGCTTGGGGTTCTTTATCATAGCGCGTCCGATCGCAGCCCTCTGCTGCTGGCCGCCCGACAGCTCCTTCGGGAAGCGCTTGCGGTATTGTTCTATCTCGAGGGCGTTCAGCACCTCGTCAAGGTCGAGCGGGTCTTCCGAGACCTCCGACACCACCTGGATGTTTTCTTCAACGTTCAGGTCGGGGATAAGGTTGTAGAACTGGAACACAAATCCAACGTCCTCGTGGCGATAGCGCAGAAGCTCCTTCTTGCTCGCGCCCGCGATGTTCCTTCCGTCAACGATCAGGTCTCCCGAATCAAGGCTGTCAAGGCCGCCCACCATATTCAGCAGCGTAGACTTGCCCGAGCCCGACGGCCCGAGAATAACATATATCTTCCCCTTTTCAAGCGAAAGATCCACTCCTGCCAGAGCGAAAACAGCAGCATCGCCCGTGCCGTATTGTTTCTTAGCGTTTTTGATTTCAATAAACATTTCTGCACCCTGCTTTCATCAGATCTGTGGAAAAACCCTATTTTTAGCAGCACCGTACAAAGCCGTAAAGCGTTAGTTGTGCGGTGCTGCCTTAATTATATCAAATATCCGACAGATAGTCAATAAATAAGATACCTTGTTTTATAAAATTCTCTATCTGTAAAACTGCGGAGGGTCCGTGCATGCACCGCAGCAGCCTCTTGTATTGCGGCGTGATCTGTGCTAAAATATTTATGACAGCCTGCACAATTCTGCGCGGTTCATTCGTATATATGGTGAGGAGACCGAAAGGAGGGGAGCTTGTGGACAGGCAGCGAATGGCTTTGATATATGAAGACTATGCCGAAACAGTAACCCGCGCTGCGTGGCACTATACGGGCAGCCTGCATACTGCGCAGGACTGCGCCGAGGAAGCCTTCCTCCGCCTGATGAAGCAGGAGAATATGGAGGATGCCCACATTCTCCCGTGGCTGATAAGAACGGCGGTCAATGTCGCTAAAGATACGCTCAAGGCTCACGAGCACAGCCGCACAGTTCCCCTTGACGAACTTTCAGACGCAGTCACGGACGACGAGCTCACCCTTTCGGAGCGTGCCGCTATGCGCGCTATGCTCTCGCTTGACGAGCGCTACAGGCTGCCGCTTTATCTGCACTTGGCGCAGGGCTATACGATCATAGAAACGGCAAAGCTTCTTGGGAAGGGCATGAACACTACCGCCTCGCTGATAAGGCGAGGAAAAAAGCTTTTGCAGAAGGCTTACGAAAAGGAGGGATTCTGATGCGGAAAAACAATGCGGTGGACAGCTACGTCAGCGGTGTAAAAAAGCTTGGCGCCCGTGAAAACCCGTTTGCCGATGATATCACCGATGACAGCCCTGCCGAAAGGAAGCGAGAAGTAACACACTCGCAAGCCTCTGTCCGCCCGAGGTACGGCGCATATATCGCAGCGGCGGTGCTGGCTGTCTGTATCGGCGTCGGGGCTGTATTCGGGATAGGGCATATCGGAAAGGACAGCGGCCCCGCGGACGGTGCAGAGGCGTCTGCTCCTTCTACCGATGAAAGCGCCGTATCCTTGGGTAACGACAGCTCCTTGTCAGATGATATGCCCCTTATGACTGACTTTACAGACGCAGAAACTGCCTGCGAGAACTACCTCGAGGCCGAAAAAGCCTCCCACAGCTTGCTGAAAAACTATGACGATGCCTTAGCCTCGGGGAACGACAGTGATGCGCTTCGTAAAAGTGTTTATGATACGCTCTGCCCGTATGCAGAGGTTTGCCAAGCGGCGGTGAGTTATTTGACGGAAACTCCCACCTCAGCGGCATACTATCTTCTCGATGTCATTAAATATGAGGGCGATGACACGCTGTCTCTTTCTTTCATCAACAAGACAGGAAAGCCGATAGTTCTGACAGGAAGCGGCACTGCATACAGAAACGATACGGGTGAGAAGCTCTGTGATCTGACCGTATCTGTGAAAACGCTCCCGCCCGATGAGCTCTCGCAGATCGTGATAGATACAGGAGAAGCTGCGCTTTATGATTTCAATATCTCGCTGAACGTCGAAGACGGAACAGATATTTCTATGCGCATCGACAAGGCAAACATCATTGAAGCTCTGAGCCGTGAGCGCATAGCAGAACTTACAAGAAAACTGAGGCAACACCGCACAACCACCGGCTAACGCCTTTGCACGCTATCTGCTTGCATATTTTCCGTCATATTACCCAAATTCTCCTTGAAAG